>JALYGY010000113.1 GCA_030776865.1 Actinomycetota bacterium
ACCCGCGTGGCTCGCTGCGCGCATCGCAGCAGGTACCGCCTCCCTCCACTCTCTTCGCGCGGCCTCGTTTATTTTCTTGGATATCTCTCTTCTCAGAGCTCCCTCCACCGAAGGGTCAATCTAGCTCGATCCGCTCCCGGCCGGACGCCGCACCGCCGCCCTTCCGCTCCGGGATCACGAGCGCCCCGACACCCTTGAACACCTCGAGCCCGGCGCGGCGGAAGTGCGTCGCGGCCCGCGCGCGGCGTTCCCCGGGTACCAGCGCGTAGGCGACGAGGCCGAGTATCGGGTATCGTCGCGGCTCACGAGGCGGCATCGCGCAACCTCACCCTCAGCCGACCATCCTCTATGCCCGCGCCGGCGGCGTGTAGCCGGGCTATCGAGTCCGGGAGCAGGATGTTCCGCCTGTAGGTTCCGACCCGCACGAAGAGCTCCGCCCCGCGCTTGGTGAGGTCCACGTCCCTCTTCGCCGCAAGGGGCAGATTGAACACCACGTCGTAGCCGTCGGCGTTCTTCTCTATTTCGTGCGTGGCGTCCCTGAAGAGCATCGCGAGGGGGTCCATCCCGGCGAAGATGTCCTCGGCGAGCTCGCCCAGCGCCTCGAATCCGTACATTTCGCGGTCGAAGAGGCGGGCTTTGAGGAGCGGTATCGGAGAGAACGAGCTCTCTATGGTCTCCAGGTGCCGCTCCTGCGCCTCGCGCCAGCGGGCGAAGTAGGGGTCGGAGACCTCGTCCGGCAACAGCCGGTTGACCACCACCGCGTCTACCCCGTAGTCGTAGAGGTTCAGGTACGTGTACGCGCGCC
Organism: Actinomycetota bacterium; assembly: GCA_030776865.1. GTDB lineage: Bacteria > Actinomycetota > Rubrobacteria > Rubrobacterales > Rubrobacteraceae > JALYGY01. The sequence goes on from JALYGY010000113.1 coordinate 806, forward strand.
GCGCCTCGGCCACGACCATCTTCTCGGCGTTGACCACCATGCGGACGGAGGCGTTATTCCTGTCGGTGAGGATCTCCTCCACGCCCGCTATCGCCTCGTAGAACCTCTTCCCGGCGGCGAACACGCTGTCCTCCGGGAACGGGGGCAGGGAGCTTACCCGGCTGGCAAAGGGCCGAACGAGCTTCGCCGCGCGGCGCTGGATCGGGAAGATCTTCTCGACGTACCAGCTCATCTGGTCTGGCAGGCTCAGGAGCTTTAGCGTCTCTCCCGTCGGCGCCGCGTCTACGATGAGCGCGTCGTAGCTGTCCTCCCGGTGGTGCCGCCGGACCATTAACAGACCGAAGAGTTCGTCCATACCGGGCAGCAGCGCCAGCTCCTCGGCGGCCAGGGTGTTGGCGCCCTGCCACTCGAAGACCGTGCTTATGTACGCCTGGATCTCGGCCCAGTTCTCCTCGAGCATGGCCGTGTAGTCGATCTCCTGAGCCCACACTCCCGACACCATCTCCTTCGGGTCGGGCCCCACCTCCACATCGAAGGCGTCGGAGAGCGAGTGCGCAGGGTCCGTGCTCATCACGAGCACCCTCCGGCCGCGGCTCGCCGCCTTCAGCGCGGTTGCCGCCGCCACGCTGGTCTTCCCGACGCCGCCCTTTCCGGTGTAGAGGATGGTCCGCACGAATCGAGGCGCTAGATCTGCCCACCCCTGTGCCGGTACGTCTCCCGAGACCGCTCCTGCTCCTCAACGGTCCGGATGGCCTCCGGCACCGCCTCGAGCCTGCCACGCGGGATGGGTTCGCCGCTGTCGTCGGAGAGTCCGTAGGTGCCCTCCTCTATCTTCTGGAGAGCGCGCTCGACGTACTGGAGCCGCCGCTCGACCTGCTGCTCGACGGTCGCGTCCACCTCGCGCGTAAACAGGGATTGGCTCATATCCCCGGAGTCATGCTGGGTGAAGTCTGCCTCCTCCTCGGCACGAAAGCGCTCGTCGCGCTGCAGGCCGTCGCGCACCCGCTCCAGCTCGGCCTTCAGATCTTGCAGCCGTTGCGCCTGCCGTCCGATAAACTCCTGATCGAGCTCGTTATTGGCCAACGTTCCTCCCGAGTCCTGAATAACAAGATATAACGTCGTCAGCAAGACCCTACTTTACCCCGATTCCCCGCCGCGGACACCCTCGCGTGTCTACACCGCCACTGCTGACGCCCGCAGGCGTGGCTTGGCCCCCTGCGAAGGTCCTTGCGGCCGCCGTCCCCAAGACAGAAGGCGCTCGATCCGGCTCAGGCGCTGCCGCGCGGGCTTTGGCTGCTCCCACAGCTCCACGCGAAGAGCACCGTCGTGCACAAAGACCCGCACGTGTGTCAGCACGAACTTCGACACGAAGACCGGCGGACCCTTCAGGTGTGGCGAGACAGGTTGGAGTTGGCGCAAAAAGCACCCGGAGTTGGCCATTACGGCGCCGTGGTCGTCCGGCCCCTCAACCACGGCGAGCGAGGGCAGGTGCGTGTGCCCGGAGACGAAGACGTCGACGGTCGTTGGGTCCAGGGAGGGGTTCATCGGCGCTCTTCCCCTCCCCCTCAGGATCGCCTGGATCTGATGCCGGGACGCCTCGGCGGGCGAGTAACGCGGTCTTCCGCCGGGGCTGACGGTGGCCAGTGTTCTACGAATCATGCGCCGGATCACGAGGAAAAAGATGGCGAATACGAGCAGGATCACGAGCCCGAAGATGGCTACGTCGAGAAAGAGCTCGTGCAGCCTTGGCAGCTCCCGAATACTTCTGAAGAACCCCGGATCACCAGCGGCGACGGCCAGCGCGTAAGCGATCGCCCTGTAGGCCACGTACGCCACCAGCAGCGGCAGGAGCAGGTAGCCGGCGACCTTGCCGGCGAAGTCGTAGAAGTAGCGGCTCGCGACCCACCCGGGGATCGCCACCAGCGGGTAGACCATCTTTATCTCCGAGAGGTCCAAACCCCGCGATATCTCTCCGAAGGGCGCGACGCGCCGGGTGAAATCCGTCACGACGTGATGCCCGAGCGGCGTATCGAGCCGGTCGTGGTAGTCCTCCACCGTGTTCGCCGGATCCAGCTGGTTGCCGTGCTCGCAGTAGATCACACGCCGCTCACCCTCCGCCTCCACCGAGGCCAGGTAGTAGTAGGCGAACTCGTCCACCAGCCCCCTCCCCCGCAATGTCTCCTGGATCTGCGGGTTCCAGAAGGATTCGGCGTCGTGGTTGCCGGGAAGGTAGATCACACGCTTCCCCTCCCCCTCCCGAAAGCGCCCCAGAGCGGCGAACAGGCTCTCGTACTCGGGGCGCCCGATCGTCAGCGACGCCCGATCCCCGCCCTCCGGTACCTCGCCTATCTGCAGAAAGTCGAAGAAGTCTCCGGCCAAGATGAGCTCGACGGGCCCTTCGCGCCCCGCCAACTCCACAAAGAGAGCCTCGAGCTCCTCGGGTGACTCGAAGCCGTCGCACCCCGGGTCCCCCCCGATGTGGGAGTCCGATAAGAAAACGATCAGGGTATCGCTGCTGCGCTCGTGCATCTACAAAAAAGCTGAAACCTGATACCTGAAACCTACCAAAAACAAAAAAATGGGCGACGACCTACTCTCCCACGAGGTCTCCCTCGCAGTACCATCGGCGCTGGCGGGCTTAACTTCTCTGTTCGGAATGGGAAGAGGTGTATCCCCGCCGCCATCGTCACCCTTTCTAAAAA
>JALYGY010000114.1 GCA_030776865.1 Actinomycetota bacterium
GCTGCAGAGCCCGCGCCGCCGCCTCTCTTTATCTCGCGCTGGTTTTCATCCTTACTATTCTAACCTGTCCTATCCTGTATCCTGAAGTCTTGTAATTTACTGCAGCCGGACCCGAACGGAGCCGAACTAAGCAGGAAAACGGAAGCCCCAGAATCATCGAAAACCCTGTAAACAAGCGGAATTCGCTAACAGAACAGGATGGCATAGGAACTGTGGGGACGCATTCCTAAACCGCGAGTCGGAGGGTCGAATCCTTCCAGGCGCACTTTGTTCTGCAAATCGCAGTGATCTACCGGGCTGTCCACTCGTTTCTGTTTCTCCACTACGAAGACAACGTCGGGCTTTCGGTACTATGACCCTGCACGAAGAACTCGAAAAGGAGGTAAAGGATGGCTTATCTGGAAGGGCAACTTCGGGGGGACGTCGGCGGCGGGTCCGAGGGCGAGCACACCGGCTACGTTCTTGAGGTCGAGGTCGACATGTCGGCGGTCCAGAACGCGCCGGAGATCATGGGCGAGCACGTGGCCGTCACCGGGGAGGTCGTGATCGTGGACTACCCCGAAAGGGGGAAGGTTCTCATCTTCCGGGCCACCTCGGCGGCAGCGATAGAAGAAGAAACGGAGCAGATAGAAGAGATGGAGTAGCGCTCAGCGATCTTCTGTGTGGCTTCTGTAGACCGCCGGGTTCCGGTCCCCGAGGGCGTGCGAGGTGTCCGTGAGCTGCTTTTCGCGGCTGGCCCTCTCCAGATCAACGTCGGCGCTGATCACCCCTTCTTCCGTCGCCGCCGCGAGCGCCAGGACGCCGCCGGTAACATCCACCACGCAACTGCGCCCCAGGTAGCTGTCTCCGACCCTGTTGGCGGTAGCGACGAAGACGCGGTTGGCGTTGGCGCTGGCGATGCAATGGACGTTGAGCATCGTGAGATCTCCCCGGCGCTGGCGTTCGGGGACCCAGTCGTCGGGGGCGTTGGACGGGATGCACAGGATCTGTGCACCCTTCAGGGCGAGGGTACGGGCGGCTTCCGAAAACCAGGCGTCGTAGCAGATGAGGAGCCCGATCCTCCCCAGAGGCGTGTCAAATACAGGCAGCCCCCGTCCCGGTTCGTACAGCTGCTTCTCCCCGTCCCAGAGGTGCGTCTTGCGGTAGCATCCAGCCACGCCGGGCCCCAGTAAGACGGCCGAGTTGTGCAGGATCTCTCCGTCTCTCTCCAGCAGCCCGCCGCCGACGCAGATGCCGGCCTCTTCTGCCGCTTCTCTCCAGGCCAGGGCGGTCGGACCGCTGAGGATGTTCTCCGCGAGATCGAGGGCTCGCTCGCGGGGCCCGATGTCGCACCCGGAGTTCGCGAGCTCCGGTAGGACGACGAGGTCCGCACCCTTTGCGGCTGCCTGCCGGATGAATTGGAGGGAGCGTTCGCGGTTGTGGTCGGGTTCTCCCTCGCGGAGGGCGTACTGGGCGCAGGCCACGCGCATCGTCAGGTCCGCTCCTGCCCGAGCTGTTCGATCTCTCCTTCGAACAGCTCGATTACGCCGTCGCTCGTCTCCAAGAGCAACTCCCCTTCGGGGCCGAGATCCAGGGCTACCCCTTTCAGCACCTCCCCGAACCTGCGCACCCGCACCCGAGTGCCGAGGGTGCAGTTGAGCGCCCGCCAGTCGTCGAGGATAGTCCCGAAGTCCTCGATCCTCCCGAGCTCGGTGTCGAGGCGGGAGAGAAGGGATTCGAGTAAATCCAGCAGGTCCACGTCGCGGCCCAGCTCGTAGCGCAGCGTGGTGATTTCCCGGTCGGGAACCCCGAGGTCTTGCGGCTCCACGTTGGCGTTCAGGCCCACCCCGAGCACGACGAAGTCCACGCGGCGTTCCGCTCCCGGGCGGACCCGCTTTGCCGCCACGGGGACGCTCTCGACGCTCGACTCGGCGAGGATGCCGCAGATCTTGCGCCCATCCACGAGCAGGTCGTTGGGCCATTTGATCCGCGCCTCCACCCCGCACTCTCGTAACGCCTTCGCGACCCCCACCGCCGCCGCCTGCGTCGTGCGGGCTGCCACCCTCGTCGAGATGCCCGGTCGCAGCACCAGCGACAACCACAGCCCGCCAGCCGGCGAACGCCACCGGCGTCCGAGGCGGCCCCTCCCCCCGGTCTGCACCTTCGAGATGGCGAGGGTGCCGTGCGGGGCTCCCTCGCGGGCCAGCTCGCGGGCGCGCTCCTGCGTCGAGCCTATCTCCTCGTGCAGCTCGACCTTCGTCGCCAGCGGGCTCTTCAGATCCTCGATGGCTTCCCGGCCCAGCCCGCTCACGAGATTCCCGCCCCTTCCATGGGCGCCATCTCCCGCAAAGCGCGGGCGGCGGCCCGCACGAGCGGCACAGCGAGCAACCCACCGGTCCCCTCGCCGAGGCGCATGCGCAGGTCCAGGAGCGGTTCGAGGCGCAGCATCTCTAGCGCGACCCCGGCTCCAGGCTCGACCGAGAGGTGTCCGGCCGTGGTGTAGTCGATCGAATCGGGGGCGAGCGCTCGGGCGACGAGCGCCGCCGAGTTCGAGACAACGCCGTCGAGAACGACCGGGATACGGTAAACAGCTCCCATAAGGATCAGGCCGGCGAGCGCCGCGTGCTCGAGGCCTCCGAGCGCGGCCAGAGTGCCCAGAGGGTCGCCTGGGTCCGGACCGTGGAGCGTTATGGCCTTCTCTACCACCCCGATCTTCTTCTCGAGCGTCGCGTCGTCTATCCCGGTGCCGCGGCCCGTCACTTCCCATGCCGGGCGCCCGGTGAAGGCGGCTATGAGGCAGGCCGCAGGGGTTGTGTTCCCGATCCCCATGTCCCCCGGGACGAGCAGGTCCACGCCGCCGCTCTCGACGAGCTCCTCTACGAGGCCCGCCCCCGCCAGCACCGCCCGCGCGGCCTCCTCCCGGCCCATCGCCGGTCCTTCGCTCAGGTCGTCCGTCCCACGACGCACCTTCGCCGCTCGCAGAAGGGGGTGCCGCCTGGGTTCCGATGCCACTCCGACATCCAGCACGCTCACCCGCGCTCCGACGGTGCGCGCGAGCGCGTTCACCGCCGCGCCCCCGGCGCAGAAGTTCTCGACCATCACCGCCGTGACCTCCCTGGGCCAAGGCGAGACTCCCTGCGCCAGCACCCCGTGGTCGGCGGCGCAGATGACGGCCGCCGGACTCTCCGGCACCGGCGGCGGGCACTCCCCGGCCATCCCCGCAAGCCTCGCGCCGAGCTCCTCGAGCCGTCCCAGACTCCCTGGCGGCTTGAGGAGACCGGACTGGCGCTCGCGTGCCGCCTGCGCCGCCGAAGCGTCGGCGGGTTCGACTTCCTCGACGAGCTCCTTTAGCCTCTCCTCGAACCCCACGGTTAGTAGTGGTGATGGTGGTCGTGGCCGGGCTCGTCGGGATGGTAGTGGGGTGTCGCAGGGGCGCCGACCTTCTCCTCGGAGCCCGGCAGAGCGACCCGGTGGACGCAGACGTCGCAGTTCATGCGGATGTCGCCCGAGCAGGCCTCGCGGTAGCGCTCCAGGACCAGGTCAGCGACCCTCGCGTCGGGCCCGAAGTAGCCCGCGTAGCGCACCTCGAGGCCGCTCTCCGCCGCGAACCTCTCGCTCCGCTCTCTTATGCGCTCCTCCAGGACGCCGGTGAACAGGAAGTAGGAGAAGACCACCACACGCCGGGCACCGAGCCTCTCGCACCGCTCAAGGGCTTCCGGCACGCTCGGAGGAGCCAGGCTCACAAAGGCGGTCTCCACCATAGGGTACGGACGGCCCTCGTAGAAGAGGCGGGCTATCTTCGCGAGGTCCGAGTTCGCGTCCGGGTCGGAGGACCCGCGACCGACGACGAGGACGGCGGTCTTTTTCCTTTCACCCTCGGGGACGACGGCGGAGATCCTCTCGTCCATCAGCTCGAGGAGCTCGGGACGGATGCCCAGGGCCCGGCCGTAGTGGAAGTTGACCTCGGGGTGGCTCATCTTCTCGCGCACAAGGGTCGCCGGGATGTCGTCCTTGGCGTGTCCGGCAGCGAGCAGCATCAGGGGGACGGCGGAGATCTCGCGCGCTCCGGCCCCGACGAGACGCTCTACGCACTCGGAGATCGGGGGCCGCGAGAGCTCGATAAACCCTCCTTCTACCTTCAACCCCGCGTCGCGCGCCCGCAGCAGGGCGAGGAGCTCGTGGAACTCCTGCGCGCCCCTGGGATCCCGGCTCCCGTGCCCCACGACAAGGAGCGCCGGATTACCGTTCCTCTTACCGTTCATCGCAGCTCGGGTTTCGCATATCACTCCTTCTCGAGATACAAGAGCGCGTTGAGAGCCGCCGCCGCGACCGCCGACCCGCCTTTCGGACCGCGGTTCGTCACAGCCGGCAGCCCGCTCTCGATGAGCTTCTCTTTCGACTCCGCGGCGCCCACGAACCCGACCGGCAACCCGACCACGAGCGCGGGCTCGACGTTGAGATCCAGCAGCTCGAGGAGCGCCGTCGGGGCGTTCCCTACGACCCACACGGCCCCGGAGCCCACTACTTTCGCCGCGACCCTTATCCCCGCCGCCGAGCGGGTAGTGCTTAAGGTCTCGGAGATCTCACTCACCCGCGGATGGGAGACGAAGCAGAGGACCTCGCGCGCGGTGATGCCCGCGGCGACCATCCCTACGTCCGCGACGACGGTAGCGCCCCGACGCAGTGCTTCGAGCCCGTCCCTGAGGGCCGATTCGTCCAGGACTAGACTATCGGCGTACTCGAGGTCGGCGGAGGCGTGGATCACGCGTTCGGCTACGACCCTCGAGAGCGGTTCGAGATCCGAGAGGTCTACGAGCTCGCGCAGTATGCGGTAGCTCTCGGTCTCTATGGGGTGGGCGCGCCTCATCTCTCCTCCGTCTTTGCGACCTCGACGCAGGCTGCAACCGGGCAGACCTCTGCGCACTCGGCGCAGCCCGTACAGCGGTCCTCGAGGACAATGAGGGGAGAGGGATAGCTCCTGGGTGAGGGCTGGATCGCCCCCTCCGGGCACGTCCTTATGCAGTTCCCGCAACCCGCGCAGAGATCCGTGACGGCAAAGACCCTCATACCTCGTATCCCCGGGGCGTCACCATGCGACCGGCCCTGACCTCCGTCCGGGAGCTGCCGACTATGACGATGGTCGACATGTCCACGGTCTCGGGATGGAGCGAGCCGAGGGCGGTGAGGATCACCTTCTGTCCCTCGCGGTAGGCGTCCCTGACGATCCCGACCGGCGTGTCGGGGGGGCGATGCTCAAGCAGGATCTCGCGCGCCTCTCCGAGTTGCCAGTCGCGGCCCCTCGAGCGGGGGTTGTAGAGCGAGACCACGAAGTCGGTCTCTGCTGCGGCCCGCACCCGCTCCCGGATGACCTCCCAGGGCGTCAAGAGGTCCGAGAGGCTTATCGAGCAATGGTCGTGCCCGAGTGGGGAGCCGAGCAAGGAGGCTGCCGCCTGCGCCGCCGGGACGCCCGGCACGACGGTAACGTCGACGTCCTCCTCCGCGAGTTCCAACGCCGGGGAGGCCATCGCGTAGACGCCCACGTCGCCGCCCGAGACCAGCGCGACGCTCCCCCCGGCGCGGGCTTCGGCGAGGGCCTGTTTCGCGCGTTCGATCTCCTCCCCCAGCGGCGGAGTCGAGATCCGGGTCCCCGGACGCAGGAGATGCCCGATACGGTCCACGTACTGCCCGAGGCCGACCACCAGCTCTGCGGCAGCGAGCGCCTCGCGGGCGAGCGGTGGGATCAGGGCATCGTCCCCCGGCCCGAGGCTGACGAGAGAGAGCCTGCCCCGTACCGGGAGCCGCCCGGCGGCGACGGTCGCGTTCTCAGACCTCCGTTTCTCCACGAGAAGCTCCGCTCCGCCGGCGAGCACCGAAGCCTCCGCGACGCTCGGGGTCCCGACGGCGCCCTCCACGACGGATGAAGGGTTCGGGGCCTCCATCGCCGAGAGTTCTCCGGCGGTGTAGAAGCGGAGCGGCACGCCGAGTTCCTCCGCCGCCTCCAGCAGCCCGGCCTCGTCCGACTTCGCCTCTATGCTTGACAGTGACACAACGCTCTTCTCGGAGAGCTTCGCCTCGGCGAGAGAAGAGCGGACCAGATCCAGTATCTCCCCAACCCTCGCCCCCCTGCTGCACCCGACACCGACGAGAAGGGAGGGTGGACGGTAGACCACGGCGGGCCGCGGTGCGTCAACGAGGCGGTCGGAGATGAGGATCACGGGTGGCTCCGGTCTCTCCGCGCGCACCACGTTCTCCGGCAGCGGCCCCAGCGGCCACCTTCTTTCGGAGAGCAGCGTGACCCGCTCTCCGGAGACGAGCGCCGCCCCCACCGCCGCGAGGTCCGACCCCTCTTCCATTTTGAAACCGAGCTTCGCCCCGAAGACATCCAGGGCCGGAAAGCTCACGGCGTCGCTCGCGGTCGTGACTACGGGGGCAGCCCCGAGGGTGTCGGCCACGCGACCGGCCAGCGCGTTCGCGCCGCCCCCGTGTCCCCCGACGAGCGCGACGGCGAACCTCCCGGCGTCGTCCACGCAAACAACTCCGGGATCTCGCCGCTTGTCTTCGAGCAAAGGTGCGAGGAGGCGCACGGCGGCGCCGACGGCGAGAAAGAGGACGACCGCGTCGCACTCGTTCCACGCCCTCCGCAGCGCTTGCCCAGGTTTTCCTTTGTAGAGGCGTGCGTCGGGCCACGCCCCTTCGAGGTGGGCGGCATTCGTGCGGCCGTTTGCGGTCGCGGCGACGAGCCCGATCATGACCTCTTCCCCGACACGACGAAGACCGGTGTCTCGGCGGCGAGGCGGTGCAGCGCCCCGACCCCCTTTATCCGGGAGGCCTGCAGAAAGGTCGTCTCGACCTCAAGGCCGCAATCCTCGAGGGTCTCCCCTGCCGGGACGACGCGCTCCAGGGTGATAAGAGCGAGGACCACGGCCCGCCGAGCACGGACGGCGCAGAGCTTGACGATCTCCTCGAAGTTCCCACCCGAGCCGCCGACGAACACCGCGTCGGGCTCCGGCAGGCCGTGGAGCGCCTCCGGAGCCTCGCCCTCGACGACCCGCACGTAGGCGCCATGGCAGCCGGCGTTCTCGCGAATGCGGGCGCAGCTTTCGGGATCTCGCTCTACAGCGACGGCGGCGGCGCCGAGGCGGGCGCACTCTATGGCGACCGAGCCGCTGCCCGCGCCGACGTCCCAGACGAGGTCGCCGGGACCAGGGCCGAGGCGGGCGAGGACGAGGGCGCGCGTCTCGGGTTTGGTGATCATGCCGGAACGGCGCACAAAGGCGTCCTCTTCCAACGCCCACCGCCCGGGGCTCCCGACGCCGGAGGAGACCCAGCCTCTCCCCCCGACCGTCCGCTTCTCGTCCAAAACCAGCACCACGTTCGGGTCCCTCCACTCCATACCCGAGATCTCCGCAGCCTCACCCCGGTACACGCCTTCGTCCGGCTCCCCCAGCCCCTCGGCGACGAAGAAGGCGCGTCCCCACCCCTCCAGTTCCCGCGCGAGCTCGGCGGGACCGAACTCCGGAGAGGTGAGGACCGCTACCTTCGGGTGCGCCCGGCAGACGTTCACCGCGCGGCGGGGATCGCGCCCGTGGGCACTCACCGTCATGGCGTCGTCCCACGGGAGACCCACGCGCGCAAAGGCGAGCGCGACGGAGGAGGCGGCGGGGAGGACGCGCAGGTTTTCGACCCCGAACCGCTCACCGAGGAGGCGCACGATGCCGAAGAAGCCAGGGTCCCCCGAGGCGAGCACCACGACCGGTCCCGCGAGATCCCAGATCCGACCCAGCGCCTCCGAGAGGTCGCCCTGCAGGATGGCAGCGCGCCTCGACTCTATGCCGAGCGCAGCCAGGTGGCGCCTCCCGCCTACCACGAGCGTGGCCCCTTCGAGTAGCTCCTGCGCCTCCGCACTCAAGGGGTCGCCGTCGAGTCCTATGACGCTTATGCGGCTCACCGGCCCCCCCAGGTCGTGAGCTCCAGAGCGCCGGGGCTCGCGCCGACCGGCTCCAGGGTGTCGAAATCCACCATGATGGCGTGGATCTCCAGGTTCCCTTCAGCGTACTCTCTGAGGTTCTCAGCCACCCGCTCGCAGAGGAGATGGGGCGCGCCCTCCAGGTTCGCGGCGCGCCAGAGCTCGTAGGCGTGGCGGGCGGTATTGGCCCCTCTCACCTCCTCGATGAGGTCTGAGGATCCCCCGGCCTCGCGCGTAAGGGCGGCCAGCAGCTCGTTGTCCACCCTCGAGCGGGTCCAGTGGGTCATCATGATGCCCGCCGCTAGCTTCGCTAGTTTCCCTGCCATCCCGACGAAGAAGCCGCGCTCGAGCCCGTTCTTGAGGGCCTGCTTTATCGCCTGACCGGTGAAATCCCCGACCTCTATAAAGCAGACCTCCTCTAGGTCGGGCAAGAGGCGCATCGCGGCCTTCTCGGTAAGGCCGCCGGTCGAGAGGATGAAGGTGTCGTACCCCTGCGCCCCCATGACGTTTACCGCCTGCACCACGCTAGCGGCCCACGCGGCTGTCGAGAAGGGACGGACGATGCCGGTAGTGCCGAGGATCGAGACGCCGCCGACGATGCCGAGTCGGGCGTTCGTAGTCTTCTCGGCCATCCTCTCGCCACCGGGGACGCTTATCACGACGCGCACGCCCCTCTCCCTGGGGTCGAGAACCTCCTCGACGGAGTAGGAGATCATGCGCCGCGGAACCTCGTTTATGGCCGGACCGCCGACGGCAAGCCCCAGGCCCGGCTTGGTGACGACACCGACCCCCTCGCCGCGGTCCAGCTCCAACCCCGGCTCATCCTTCCATGAGACCCGGGCCGTGAGGTGCGCGCCATGGGTCACGTCCGGGTCGTCCCCTGCGTCCTTGACGACGACGGCCTCGGCCCAACCGCTCCCCACCTCGCAGCGCTCGACCTCGAAGGAGACGCGACGCTCGCCGCCCTTTTTCGGGAGTCTCACCTCGACCCCGTCTTGCGGCTCTCCGGTGAGCAGCGCCCTGGCAGCGGCCTTGGCGGCGGCGGCGGCGCAGGTACCGGTGGTCCAGCCGGTCCTGAGCTTCTCGCCCTTCGCCCGCGCCATGCTCGGAGGCATGGAGGGCTCGCGCAGCTTCCGGCTAGGAGGCATCGGCCCCCTTCTCCGAACCTCTGCGGAAAGTGTGGGAGAAGTGCGGGCTGTACAGGTGAGAGCGCGTCCCACCCGCCCCGAGACCGGGACCGACAAGGATGAGTGCCTGCCGCGTAAATCCCGCCTCCCGGATGCGATCTGCTAGCTCCTCCAAGGGGCATTCGATCACCAGCTCGTCCGACCAGCTCGCCTTGTAGACGACCGCGCACGGGGTGTCGGGGGCGTAGCCGCCTTCGAGTAGCTCCCGCTGCAGGGCGCGCGGGCGGGCGGCAGAGAGGAAGATCGCCATCGTCGTCCCGTGAGACGCGAAGTTCTGTATATCCTCACCCTCCGGCATCGGGGTGCGGCTGGCCCTGCGGGTCAGGATCACCGACTGCGAGATCTCGGGCACCGTCAGCTCCCGCCCGATCGCCGCCGCCGCAGCCCCCAGCGAAGAGACGCCGGCCACGATCTCCCACTGGAGGCCGAGCTCCTCGCAAACCTCTATCTGCTCCATCACGGCGCCGTAGATGCTCGGGTCTCCGGAATGTACCCGGGCCACCTTCAGGTCCTCAGCGACGGCCCTCTCGTAGATCCCGCGCACCCCCTCGAGCGGGATGGTGGTGGACTCGACGATCTCCGCATCGGGGCGAGCATGTTCCAGGACACCCTCGTTTACGAGGCTTCGAGCCCAGATCACCACGTCCGCCTCGCTGATAAGCCTCGCGCCGCGGATGGTCAAGAGATCGGGCGCCCCCGGCCCCGCCCCGATAAACCAGAGCCTACCCAAACTCGCGCCCCTTTGTAGAGAAGATCACGGTCGACAGATACTGCCCCTCCCGTCCCACAACCTCGGACGCCAGAACCACCTCTTCCCCCTCCATACCTAACCGTGAACCATAGATCCCTTCTTCGAGACGCCCACGCTCGGCCGCGATCCCCAACACCTCCGAAAGCCTCCTACCACCCTTGTAGCAGACTACCGTCTCGAACTCGGAGAGCGCCTCCCGGAGCGCCTTTTCTCCCGCCGCGAACGGCAACAGCGCCAGCCGCTCATCCCCCTCCAGCAGAACCGTGCCCCCCCTCGAAGCAAGGTCCTGCATCGCCGTGATGCCCGGGATAGTATGTATCTCAACTTCAGGCATATATTCCCTCACCGTACGTGCGAGGTAGGTGAAAGTGGAGTACACGTTCGGGTCCCCGATGGTGGCGAAGGCGCAGGTCTTGCCGCGCCGGAGGGGTTCGGAGACCTCTGCTGCTGCGCGCTCCCAGTTGTGTGCTCGGGCTCGGGCGTCGTCCGAGAGGGCGAAGCGGAGGCGCCGGACGCGGCCGAGGTCGAGGTGCGGCCGCACGACCCTCTCGGCGCGGCCGAGCTCTCCGGTGTTTGCGACGGGGACGAAGACTTCGTCGGCCTCACGGAGGGTGCGAAGTCCTTTGAGCGTGAGAAGCTCGGGGTCGCCGGGCCCGACGCCGACCCCGATCAGGCGCCCGCTCACCGCGCGCTCACCTCCGCGCTCCGGGCCGCCGTTTGCACGAGCCGCCCCGGAACCTCCGGCGTCGCGGCCCAGTGGGTGTGCAGGTAGCTCGCGTGCACGCTGCCGGCCTGCACGAAGCCCTCCTTGCCTCGACCTACGAACTCCCAGGCCGGCCTCTCCCCGGCCCCTGGCTCGACGACCGAGTAGTGGAACTCGTGGCCGCGCACGAGCGCTCCCTCCCCCATCAGCGGCGAGTCGGAGAGCGCCCGCGCCTCCCTGTAGCCCAGGGTGAGGCGGTCCGTCATCTTGGCCCGCGCCCCGAGGACGCCGCACATCGGGTGCCCGTCCAGCTCCCGAGCCAGGTACAGGAGGCCGCCGCACTCGGCGACGACGGGGCGCCCCTCCGCCGCGAACCGGCGCACCCTCTCTCTCAGCGGTTCGTTCGC
>JALYGY010000115.1 GCA_030776865.1 Actinomycetota bacterium
TTAGCGTAGAGCTCGAGGTGCTCGAGGGCCCTGCGGCGGGTCGGTGAGAGCCGGGCGGTCTCGTGGCCGGCGGCGAGGGCCTCGTAGAAGCTCTTCACCTGATCGTCGTCGATCGTGCGGGAGTGCAGGAGCGCCTGTTCGGCCCGCTCGCGGTCGCCGTTCTTGAGCGCGGCGGCGATGTCTTCGAGCACCACCGTCAGCTCGTCGAAGATCGGGCGCGCGGCCCTCTCCACCAGGCGCTCGGGGTTTATGGGGAAGAGGTAGTTGACGACCAGGGCGACGCCGCCGCCTACGAGCGCATCCAGGAAGCGGGCGGGGTCGAAGGTCTCGTTCGGAGGCTGGAGCACGACCACGAGGAGCGCAGAGATCGCCGCCTGGTTAACCAGGAGCGGCCCTCCCCCAAAGAACACCGTCGCCGCCATCGCCAGAAGCACCACGACCCCGATCTGCGCCACCCCCGTGCCGATGATGAGCACCAGAAGGTCAGCCACCATAAGCCCGAACGCTACCCCGAAGACCACCTCGACGGCACGCCTCGCGCGCTGGCCGAGCGTTACCCCCAAACAGACGACCGCCGCAACGGCAGCGAAGAACGGGCGCTCGTGCCCGAGCACGAAGATCGCAAGGAGGTACGCGACGCTGGCGGCAACCGCGCTCTGGACCACCGCCCAGCCGTTGGCCCTGAGCCGGTCGGTGCCGGCCAGCAAACCGCGCCGAAGCCTAGAAGATAAACGCCCTTCTATCACGGAGTCCGCATCCGTTGCCCGTGATCAACTATACACCCTCTTCCCCTGGAGGGGCGCGCCTCGGGGTCGTTACTCTCCGGCCCTCCGAGACGGTCGGCGCAGGCTCGCGATCAGCCGGTAGAGCGCCAGCAGCGCGAGCGCTCCAAGGGTGGCCCACAGGATCGACGGGGTGCCGAATTCCGTCGCTCCGGCGCCGGCCACGACCCCGGCCACGACCCCGGCGACGACTCGTCCGAGAAGGGCGCCCGTCGCTTCGAAGAGGAGCGTCACGGTTATCCCTCCGGGGCTGCGACCCGGCAGGATGAGTTCGCCCGCCACGCCGGCGAGAAGACCGATCATGATCCAGCCGCCGATGTCCATCGCCTTTCCTCTAATCCTCCTCTTCGACCAGCACATGGTAGCCGAAGCATAAACTCGCGGGCGGCCGCCGGTAAGTCGAGGAGCCCCAGCGGTGCCCCCGTGCGCCGTTCGTATAATCTTCTGGCGAGCGGATAACGAGGAGGCGCACAGTGAACCGTAGCTGCGTTAGGCCCGGCACGCAGGGCCGGTGATTCTTGGACCGCATCGCCCACCTCCGCAAGGAATACACCCGCGCCGGACTCAAAGAGTCCGAGGCCGACCCCAACCCCATAGAACAGTTCCGAACCTGGTTCGATGTGGCCCTCACCTCAAACCTGCACGAGCCCAACGCCATGGCACTCGCCACCGCCACCCTCGACGGCCGCCCCTCGGCCCGCGTAGTTCTCCTCAAGGACTTCGACGAACGGGGCTTCGTCTTCTACACCAACTACGAGGGCCGCAAGGGCGAGGAGCTCGAGGCAAATCCTCAATGCGCGCTCCTCTTCTACTGGGGCGAGCTGGAGCGGCAGGTGCGCGTCGAGGGGCGGGTACGACGCGTCCCCGACAAGGAGTCCGACGCCTACTTCGCCGGAAGGCCCCGGGGCAGCCAGCTCGGGGCCTGGGCCTCCGAGCAGAGCCGGCCGGTGGGGGATCGGGGCGCCCTGGAGCAGCGGCTGCGTGAGCTCGAGGCCGAGTACGAGGGCCGCGAGGTGCCGCGCCCGCCCTTCTGGGGCGGCTACCGCGTCGAGCCGGAGACAATAGAGTTCTGGCAGGGGCGCGAGAACCGCGTGCACGACCGCCTGGTCTACCGCCGCTCGGAGGATGGGGGGTGGAGGCGGGGGCGCCTGCAACCCTAGCTCGGCGCAACCGGAGCAAGGAAACCACCGTTGCTGTTAAGATGCGTTGAGCCGTTTTTGGAACATCGGGAGAGGAGAGGCTTTGAAGCTGGTCACGTATTCGACGGGGGATGGGGCGCGGAGGGTCGGCTACATCGAGGACGGCGAGATCCACGCGCTCGGCGGCGCCAGTCTTCTGGAGTACATCATGCACGGCCGCGACGCCGACAGGCAGCCGGGGGGTGAGGGTGTGGCGCTCGAAGAGGCGCGACTTCACGCCCCGATAGCCCGCCCCGGCAAGATCATCGCGATCGGCCTCAACTACGAGGACCACGCCGCCGAGACGGGCGCGGAGATCCCCGAGAAGCCCATCGTCTTCGCCAAATACCCGAACACCGTCATAGGTCCCGGGGAGCCGATCTGCATACCGCCCATAACCGAGCAGGTGGACTACGAGGCGGAGCTGGCGGTCGTCATCGGACGGCGGACGAAGGGCGTCTCGGCGGCGGAGGCGCTGGAGCACGTCTTCGGCTACACCAACGCCAACGACGTCTCCTCGAGGGACCTGCAGTTCTCCGAGGG
>JALYGY010000116.1 GCA_030776865.1 Actinomycetota bacterium
CAGGGAGTCTCGCTAGTGGAGGAAGTGGCGCCTACCCGTGAAGAGCATCGCGACGCCGTGCCGGTTCGCTGCCTGTACTACCTCTTCGTCGCGCCTGGAACCGCCGGGTTGTATCACGGCCTCGATGCCGGCTTCGGCCAGTGCCTCCACACCGTCGGTGAAGGGGAAGAAGGCGTCGCTCGCCGCGACCGCGCCGCGGGTTCGTTCGCCCGCCTTCTTGACCGCCAGCTCTGAAGCATCTACCCGGCTCGTCTGGCCGCCCCCGATCCCGACGGTGGCCCCGTCCCTAGACAGCACGATCGCATTGCTTCTTACCCTCTTCGCGACCCGCCAGGCAAAGAGGAGGTCCGCCATCTGCTGCGGCGTCGGCTCCCTCTCGGTGACCACTTTGTACTCCGAGTCGTCCTCGGTGACGTCGGTCTCCTGCAATAGGAGGCCGCCCGTGACGTCCTTGGGTGAGAGTTCGGGACGGGCGAGAGGTCCGGCCTGGAGCAGGATCGTGTTCGGCTTCGCCGCGAACGCTTCCCTCGCTTCGGTCGTAAACCCCGGCGCGACGAGCACCTCGGTGAAGACCTGCGTTATCTTTTCGGCGAGTTGCGCGTCCACCGTCCGGCTCAGCGCTACGATGCCGCCGAACGCCGAGACGGGATCGCAGGCCAGTGCCCCCTCGTACGCCTCCGAGAGCGTCTCGCCGACGGCCGCCCCGCACGGGTTCGCGTGCTTGACGATGACCGCCGCCGCTCTTTCGCCGAGCTCCGCGAGCAGGGCGCGGGCGGCGTCCACGTCGTTGAGGTTGTTGAAGGAGAGATCTTTGCCCCCAAGCTTCTCCACCGCGGTGAGGAGGTGCTCCTCCCCAACGCGGGCGTAGTAGGCCGCCTGCTGATGTGGGTTCTCCCCATACCGCAGCGGAAGCGCCTTCTCGTAGCGTGCTGTGAGAAGTTCGGGGAACTCTCCCTCCGAACCAGCAGAGTTTGGTCCTAAACTTCCTGTTGCGACTCCTTTTTCGAGCCAGCCGGCGATGGCGGCGTCGTAGAGGGCAGTGCGGTGGAAGGCGGCAAGCGCGAGTCGGCGGCGGGTCTCGAGGGAGACCTCACCCAGCTCGAGTTCTGCGAGGACCTCGTTGTAGAACTCGGGGGAGGGGACCACGGTCACGGACCTGAAGTTCTTCGCTGCGGCCCGGAGCATGGCGGGGCCGCCGATGTCTATCTGCTCTATGGCCTCCTCCTCAGGGGCGCCGCTGGCGATCGTCTCTTCGAAAGGGTAGAGATTTATGCAGACGAGATCTACGGGGCCAATGCCGTGCTCGACGAGCTCGGTGACGTGGTCGGGGTCCTCGAGGTTGGCCAGGATGCCGCCGTGGATCTTTGGGTGGAGCGTCTTCACCCTGCCGCCCAGGATCTCCGGCTCCCCCGTCACCTCCGAGACGGGTACGACCGGGATGCGGCTCTCATTGAGTGTCTTTGCGGTCCCGCCGGTGGAGATGATCTCGAACCCCATCCTGTGCAGTTTGCGCGCGAGCGCCGCGATACCCCTCTTGTTAGAGACCGAGATCAGGGCCCGCCGCTTCATATCCTCCCCCAGAAGTAGTCCGCAACAGCCCCGACGAGCAGCCTGTGTTCGACGGGGTGCAAGCGTTCCAGCAGGGTCTCTTCCGTGTCTCCTGGCAGGATCGGCACCTTCTGCTGGGCCACGATGGGCCCGGCGTCCACCTCCTCGACCATGAAGTGGACCGTAACCCCCGTCTCCCTCACGCCGG
Organism: Actinomycetota bacterium; assembly: GCA_030776865.1. Taxonomy (GTDB): domain Bacteria; phylum Actinomycetota; class Rubrobacteria; order Rubrobacterales; family Rubrobacteraceae; genus JALYGY01. The sequence continues at coordinate 1,757 of JALYGY010000116.1, forward strand.
CCTCGAGTGCCCGCGCCACCGCGCACAGGCCGCGGAACTCCGGCAACAGTGAGGGGTGGACGTTCAAGATCGCCGGGAACCGCTCCAAAAAGACGGGCGAGAGCACCCGCATGTATCCCGCCCCGACCACGAGAGAGACGCCGTGAGCTGCGACGTTCTCCGCCAGCTCCCGGTCGTAGTCCTCGCGGCTCAAAAAGCCCGCGGGGTCCACGTGCTCGACCGGTACCCCGGCCCGCCGCGCCCGCTCAAAGCCGAACGCCCCCTTCCTGTCTCCTGCGACCACCACCAGCTCTTCGGGGTAGGCATTCAGGAGCGCCTGCAGGTTCGTCCCCGAGCCCGAGGCGAGCACAGCGAAGCGAGAACCCTCGGGTAACCGTTTTCTAGGCAAACTCGACACCCCCTCCTTCGACGACCTCACCGATGCGCCAGGATCTGCATCCTGTCTCATGGAGCGTCCGCAGCGCCCGGTCTGCCTCACCCTCCGGCACAACGAGGCAGAAACCTATGCCCAGGTTGAAGACCCGGCGCATCTCGGCCTCGGGGACGTTGCCTAGAGCCCGGATCAGGGCAAAGACCGGCGGCTCCTCCCAGGAGGAAGCGTAGAGCCGCGCACCGAGGCCGCCTAGAGAACGCGGCAGGTTCCCCGGTAGCCCGCCGCCGGTTATGTGCGCCAGCCCCCGCACCTCGACGGCTTCTTTGAGGCGTTGGATCTCCTGCACGTAGGCCCGGTGCGGCTCCAGGTAGATCTCTCCGACCCTCCGGTCGAGACCCTCCGGCGTTTGCGAGTAGGAGAGGCCCGTCTCCTCCATCACCTTGCGCGCGAGCGTGTACCCGTTGGTGTGCAGGCCGCTGGAGGCGAGCCCCAGAATCGCGTCGCCGGTTCTCGCACTCTCGCCGGTTACTAACTCGTCCCTCTCGCACGCCCCGACACACACGCCGACCACGTCGAGATCGCCCTCCGCGTAGAGGCCCGGCATCTCGGCCGTCTCCCCGCCGACGAGGGCGATGCCTAGTGCTCTGCACGCCCCGGCCGCTCCGCGTACTACTTGCGCGACGGCGTCGGGGTCGAGCCTCCCGCTCGCCACGTAGTCGAGGAAGAGCAGCGGGCGGGCGCCGGTGGCTAGGACATCGTTCGCGCAGTGGTTCACGATGTCCACGCCCAGAGAATAGTACCGGCCCAGCTCTCTCGCGACGACGACCTTGGTGCCGACGCCGTCGATGGTCGAGGCGAGGACCGGGTCCTCGTAGCCGGCGAGGGCGTAGAGGCCGGCGAAACCTCCCCCACCTCCGAGGACTTCTGGACCGTGGGTAGCTTCGACGGCGGTGCGCACGCGGGCTACGACCTTCTCGCCGCGTTCGATGGAGACGCCAGCGGCCTCGTAGGAACCTTCGCTCATCCGCCCCTGGCGCCAGCGTAGTGGGCGCGTTTCTCCAGGGCGAACTTCTCCGAGGCGCCACCGATGGGGTAGTCGCCGTCGAAACAGGCGCGGCAGAGGCGGCCCTTGGGCCGTCCGGTGGCGGC
>JALYGY010000117.1 GCA_030776865.1 Actinomycetota bacterium
TCGCGTTGTCGGGATGCACGTAGGCGGGCTCCTCCCAGCCCTCGATCCGGGTACGGAGGAGGTCGCCTTTGTTGGCTAGCTCGTCGAGCAGCGCGGCGATCCCTCGCTTGGGCGTGCGGAAGTAGTCCGGCACCCAGCGGGCCACGGCGACGCCGAGCGCCCGCACCGCCTTGAGCGCGAGATTCTGCAGCACCTCCCCATAAGGCGGCGCGTGCGCGTCTTCCCAGCCGGGCAGCGCGCGTTCCAGCACGCGCTCGCGCAGGTCGTAGACGCGGTGGAAGTTGGGGTCGCGGTGCGAGATCATGAGCTCACCCGCGGCAAACAGGTGCTCCAGCGCCCGCTTCTCCGGCTTCCATTCCCACCAACCGGCGGTCCTTCCGTCGGCACGCTCGAACTCGACGGAGCGCACGGGCCCACTCTCGCGCACGCGCGTAAGCACCCGCCCGACCTCCTCAGGGTGAGCAGAGAACCAGGCGCGGGTCTTCTCACTACCCTCGAGCATGAGCCGCCGGTAGAGGCCGTAGTCCTCGATGGGGATGAGGCTCGCCGCGTGTGACCAGTACTCGAAGAGCGCCCCCTCGGCCAGGAGCTCATCCAGCCAGCGAGGCTCGTAAGGTCCCAGCCTGCTCCAGAGCACCAGGTAAGGGCTGCGCGCGACGACGGCGATCGAGTCGATCTGCAGCACCCCCATCCTCCGCACGGCCTCCAGCACGTTCCCTTTCGCAGCGGGGCGGTCCGGCGGGGAGCTCAGACCCTGTGTCGCGAGCAGCAGAGCGCGCGCCGCCGCCCGCGAGAACCTCACCGGCTCCCCTCCGAAAACCGTCGGACGATTGTGCCTGGTCGCACCGCTCCGCCTCCTATCGACCGTCATTGTTATACGTCAGCTACAGCGGTCTAACGAGTAGGTTTCAGGCATCAGGCTACAGGTAAATTGGCTGATGCCTGACGCCTGTAGCCTGATGCCTTCTAGACCGGCAGCAGGCTGCGGCCCACCAGATACTCGTCGGCCTGGCGGGCGGCCTTGCGGCCCTCGGCGATCGCGGTGACGATGAGGTCGGCGCCACGCTTGGCGTCCCCGGCGACAAAGACCCCGGGCTCCCTGGTGGCGAAGCCGTTCTCGGAGCGGATGGCGCCTCGTTCGCTGTAGCCGAGGTCGAGGTCCTCGAGGAATTTGTCGCGCACAGGGCCGGTGAAGCCGATGGCGAGCAGCACCAGATCGGCCTCGATCTCGAAGTCCGTGCCTTCGAGGTGGATGGTCTTGCCGCCCTCGCGTTTGGTGCGGACGGCGTGCATCCTCTCGACGTGAGCGTCCTCTCCGGAGAAACCGGTCACGGCGACGCTCCAGCCGCGCTCCCCGCCCTCCTCGTGGACCGGGTAGGTGTGGAGGATGAACGGCCAGTCGGGCCACTCTAGCGGGCTCGCATGGTCGGGTGGCCTGGGGCCGTGGGTGAGGACCTTGACCGAGGCGCAGCCCTCGCGGTGGGCGTTGCCGAGGCAGTCGGCGCTCGTGTCACCGCCGCCGAGGATGACGACGTTTTTACCCTTCGCGCTGATGGGCTCCTCCTCCACCGGTAGCCCCGCTACCCGCCGGTTCTGCTGCGCCAGGTACTCCATGGCGAGGTGGATGCCGTCGAGCTCGCGCCCCGGCACGGCGAGGTCGCGGCCCTGCAGCGCGCCGACCGCGAGGATTGTGGCGTCGAACCCACAGCGCAGCTCCTCGGTGGTTGGATCGTATCCGACGTGGGAGCCGGCGCGGAACTCGATGCCCTCCTCCTGCAGCAGGACCACCCGGCGCTCCACAACCCACTTCTCGATCTTGTAGTCCGGGATGCCGTACCGGAGGAGCCCGCCGATCCTATCGTCCTTCTCGAAGACGACGACCGAGTGCCCGGCCCGGTTGAGTTGTTGGGCCGCCGCCAGGCCCGCAGGACCCGAGCCCACGACCGCGACCCTCTTGCCGGTCCGAAGCTCCGGCGGCGGGGGCTTGGGGACTACCCATCCCTCGTCGAAGGCGCGGTTGATGATCGAGAGCTCTATCTCCTTTATGGTGACGGGGTCGTCGTTTATGGAGAGGACGCACGCCGCCTCGCACGGTGCTGGGCACAGCATCCCCGTGAACTCGGGGAAGTTGTTGGTCGCGTGCAGCCGGTCTATGGCCTGCCGCCAGTGATCCCGGTACACCAGGTCGTTCCAGTCCGGGATGAGGTTTCCAAGCGGGCAGCCGGGGTTGCAAAAAGGTATGCCGCAGTCCATGCAGCGCGAGGCCTGGGCCTTGAGATCCTCCTCCGGCCACGGCTCGTAGACGTACCGGTAGTCCTGCACCCGCTCTTCGACGGCGCGCTTCGGAGTGGGCTTGCGCCCGATCTTGAGGAAGCCCTTGGGATCCCCCACTAGCTCACGGCCTCCAGCTCGGCCTCCCGTCTCTCCTGGAGAACGCGCTTGAGGTCGTTGGGCATCACCTTGACGAATCCCCGCAGAAGCTCATCCCAGTTCTCCAGCACCCGCTCCGCGACTTTGCTCCCCGTCCACTCGAGGTGCCGCTCGACCATGCCGCGCAGCAGAGCTACATCCTCTTCGGACTCCACCGCCTCGAGGCTCACCATGTCCTTGTTGCACAGTTTGTCCAACCGGTCTTCTTTATCGAGGACGAACGCGACGCCGCCGCTCATCCCGGCGGCGAAGTTGCGGCCCGTCGGCCCGAGCACCACCACGACCCCACCGGTCATGTACTCGCAGGCGTGGTCGCCGACCCCCTCGACGACGGCGCGCGCCCCCGAGTTGCGCACCGCGAAGCGCTCCCCGGCGAAGCCCTGGAAGTACGCCTCGCCCGCGGTCGCGCCGTAGAGCGCGACGTTGCCGACCACGATGCTCTTCTCCGGCTCGTAGGCCGCCACCTTCGATGGGAAGACGGCGAGACGGCCTCCGGAGAGTCCCTTGCCGACGTAGTCGTTGGTGGTCCCTTCGAGGGTGAGAGTGAGGCCCTTCGCGAGCCACGCGCCGAAGGACTGGCCGGCGACGCCCTTGAAGTCTATCCGGATCGTGCCCTCGGGCAGGCCCTCGTTGCCGTAGCGGCGGGCGATCTCCCCCGAGAGCATCCCGCCGACCGTGCGATTGGTGTTGAAGATGGGGTGCGAGAAGCGCACCGGCTCCTTGCGCTCCAGCGCGGGGCGGCAGCGCTCGATCAGCTCGTTGTCCATCGCTTTGTGGAGGTCGTGGTTCTGCTCTTCGGCGTGGTGGATCTCCACACCCTCCGGAACCTCGGGCCGGTGCAGGATGGCCGAGAGGTCAACGCCCCTCGCCTTCCAGTGGGCCAGAGCTTCTCTCGTCTTCAGCCTGTCGGAGCGGCCGACCATCTCCTCGAAGGTGCGGAAGCCCATCTCGGCCATGAGTTGCCGCACCTCCTCAGCGAGGAAGAAAAAGTAGTTGATAA
>JALYGY010000118.1 GCA_030776865.1 Actinomycetota bacterium
CGGATGCTCGGGGCTCATCGCGAAGAACGTCGCGCCGAAGAGCGTGTCCGGACGGGTGGTGAAGACCGTAATAGGGCCGTAGCCCTCGACCTCGAAGACGATCTCGGCCCCCTCGGAGCGCCCGATCCAGTTGGTCTGGAGCGTCTTGACCCGTTCGGGCCACTCTATCTTCGAGAAGTCGAGAAGCTCTTCGGCGTAGTCTGTTATCTTGAAGAGCCACTGCGCGAGGTTCTTCTTTATGACCGGCGTTCCGCACCGCTCGCATCTACGGTCCGGCCCGATGACCTGCTCCCTGGCGAGCGTGGTGTTGTCCTTGGGGCACCAGTCCACCGGGGCCTCTTTCCTGTACGCGAGGCCCTTCTCGAAGAACTTGAGGAAGAACCACTGGTTCCAGCGGTAGTACTCGGGGTCGCAGGTGACTATCTCGGAGTCGAAGTCGAACATGGCGCCCATCTGCCGGAGCTGGCCGCGCATGTTCTCGATGTTGGACATCGTCCACTTGTACGGGTGGATGCCCCGGTTTATCGCCGCGTTCTCGGCCGGCAGCCCGAAGGCGTCGAAGCCTATAGGGAAAAAGACCCGGTAGCCGCGCATGCGCATAAAGCGCGCCCGCGTGTCCGAGGGCGTCATGGCGTACCAGTGCCCGACGTGCAGGTCCCCGCTCGGGTACGGGAGCATCGTGAGCGCGTAGTGTTTGACCTTCTCCGGGTCTTCGTCTGTCCTGTACAGTCCGGTCCCGGCCCACCGTTCCTGCCAGCGGCGCTCGAGGGCCGTCGGGTCGTGGGTCTTTCTAGCGGTTGTCTCGCTCACGAGCGACTCCTTCTGTGATGAGATCGGATGGTTGGGAGAAAAAGAAGGCGCAGAAGACTATAGTCGAGGGCCGGAGTTCCAGACCTTGTGAGTCTCCGCGTGCATGCGCTCAATATAACATCGGGGATGCCGTTTATGAAGTACGGAGGCTCGCCCCGGCACGTATCGGCTCCTGGCGGGAGCATGAGGTGGCTGAGTCCGCCCGAGGACACCGGCGCAGGTCAGTGGGGCGGTCGTTCTAGAGGGCTCGCGATCCGAGGCAAGAAGAACCAAAGGCGGTAAGAACGACGGATCATGTGAGAAAGAGAGCGAGAACGGCTGCGACGAGCGTGCAGAACACGTTCGTGAGCTCGTTGCCGAGGCGCGGTGCGAGCGCGCCGACCATACTATCCACCACGGTCCCCAGGAAGGCCGCCAGCGCCACGAGGAGCATCGGAGCCACTCCCTCCACCAGACCCAACACCAACCCCAGCGCGGCGGTGAGGGCTGCGGCGGCGAGGCCGGCGAGCGTTCCCGGCAAAGAGATGGCCCCGTCCGTGCCCGGTGCCACCCCTCTCAGGGTTGTGATCAGGCGCGGCGCTTGGCCGTAGAGCTGGCCGAACTCGGACTCGGCGGTGTCGGCGAAGGCCGCGCCTAGGGAAGCGACGAAGGCCGCGGCGAAGACATCGAGGGAGGTCAACGCGGCGAGCAGGGCGCAGATGAGTGCGACGCCGGCGTTCGCGAGGGCGTTCTTGGCGCCGCGGCGGCCCTCTCTGGCTTCGGCGGTTCCGGCGCGCCGCTTGCGCCCGTACCCGAGCCGGGTAAGGAGGGAACCGCCGACTACGAAGAGGGCGAGGACGGTGAAGCCTGGTGGGCCGAGGCAGAAGAAGATCACGGCTCCCAACAGAAATCCGCCGAGAGCGCCACCCCGGCTCACCATCCCGAGCGCGTACGCAAGAGCTGTGAAGAAGGCCGTGACGACGACGGCAACGAGAACCTGGCCGGTCAAGCCGTTCGATACGCTCCCCTGAGACGCTCGAGCAGGCGCCGGGCGTAGCGCTCGCACTCTTCGGGGACGGCGTGCAGGAGGGCGGGCTCGACCATGCCCGCCCTGACGCCGGCGTCGGTCAGACGCTGTACGCCCTGGTAGAGGAGCGAGCCGGTCAGGGGGCTTGGCCGCTCGGGGACCGCGACGACGATGCCGTAGAGGCGAGCATCGGCGGCCTCGCCGACGACCCCTATGGCGTCCACGGCGTCCGGGCGATCCTGACCCACGGTGAAGATGCAGATAGGGGGGTCTTTCGCGACGCCCCTATCCCCCACCTCCCTGAGGCTCTCCCAGAGGGCGGTGATCCTGGCGTGTCCGGCCTCGAGCGCCGCCCGCGAGAGGCCAGACCAGACGTCGCCGGCCACAGTGCGGGCGAGCGGGCTCTCGTAGTCTACGAGGATGCCTACCGCGGTCTCCGGCACGCTACCCCTCCCCCGCCTCGCGCTTGTCGAGCCGGCGTAGAAACACGTCTATCTCCCTTACGGTCTGCAGGTCGCCGTTATCCTGGGCCACCTCTCGGCCCTTCGCGAAGACGCGGCGAGCCTCGGCG
>JALYGY010000119.1 GCA_030776865.1 Actinomycetota bacterium
GTCTGGTTCGCGTCGGACGGCTGTAGCACGGTCGAGCCGTGGACGGCGCGCATCATCGCCACGTCTTCGAGGCCCATCTGTGAGGGACCGTCCTCGCCGATGGATATACCGGCGTGAGACCCACACAGTCGTATATTCGCCCCGGAGATGGCGGCCATCCTGATAAAGTCGAAGGCCCGGGTAAAGAACGCGGCGAAGCTGGAGGCGTACGGTATCCGCCCGGTCTGGCCCATCGCTACGGCCGCCGCCACCATCTGCTGCTCGGCGATGTACATCTCGAAATACCTGTCGGGATAATCTTCGGCGAAGTACCCGGCGCGGGTCGAGTTGCTGACCTCGCCGTCCATCGCGACGATGTCTTCCCGGACGGCGCCCAGGGCCTTCAGCGCCTCGCCGTAGACCGTGCGGGTCGCCTCCTCGTCACCGGGTTCATAGCCCGGAAGCTCAAGCTCGCCCGTGAACCCCGGGGTGAAAGTCTCTCCGGCGCCCTCCGGCTTCTGGACCTCGACGACCATGTCCCTGTGCCCGCCGAGCTCTTCTATCGCCTCTTCTTCCCTCTCCGGGTCCAAGGGCGCACCGTGGAACCCACCCTGATCCTCCACGAACGAGACGCCGCGGCCTTTCATGGTCTTGGCGACGATCAGGGTCGGCACATCTAGGTCCTTCGAAGCCCGGGCGTAGGCTTGGTCTATCGCCTCGGGGTCATGGCCATCTATTTGAATCGCCTGCCACCCGAAGGCGCGAGCCCTCTGGGCGTAGGCGTCGCCGTTCCAGCCGTCCATCGTCTCCGTCGTCTGGCCGAGACGGTTCATATCCAGTATGGCTACGAGGTTGCCCAGCTTGTAGAAGGCGGCGTGCTGGAAAGCCTCCCACATGGAACCTTCGGCCATCTCGGAGTCGCCGCACAGGGCCCAGACGCGGGAATTAAGCTTGTCCAGGTACTTGCTCGCCAGCGCAAAGCCGACGCCCAGAGGGAGCCCCTGGCCCAGTGAACCGGTGGCGACGTCCACCCACGGTACCCTGGGAGTCGGATGCCCCTCGTAGACGCTATCGAAACTACGGTAGCTCATAAGGTCTTCGTCGGAGATGGCCCCGGCCGCCTTGTACATCGAGTAGAGCAGCGGCGAAGCGTGGCCCTTCGAGAAGATCAGGCGGTCGTTCGCCGGGTTCCCGGGCTCGTCGAAGTCGTAGCGCAGATGCTTGCTCATCAGTACGGCCATAAGGTCCGCGCCTGACATCGAGGACGTCGGATGCCCCGACCCTGCGGCCCCGCTGGAGCGGACACTGTCCACCCGCAACTGCTGCGCCAGCGCGTGCCACTGCTCGGCTCCTACAACTGCCTGACCGGTTTGCGAAGTCATTGCTCGATTCCTCCTCTCTTTGGTTCCTTTACCAGAGCTCGGGTAGTGTCGACGGATCTTCTTATAGTTGGCGATGGTCTCGCCCAGTGCCCGCCAGACCAAGACGTCGAAGCTTTCGCCATGTAAAAACAGCGACCAACTCCTCTCCTACACCAGCCACTGCGGCTTCGATATCTCCGCGAACTTCGGCTCCAGCCGCTCGTACAGCCGGGCGAAGATCTCCGTGAGCTCCTCTTAGACGCCGGCAGCGTCCCGGTCCGGGTGGCGGCGGGTAGAGACTTTTATCAGCCCTCATTCCTCACGATCGCGTGCGTTTCCGGCTCTTTACGAGACCTTGTCATCCGAAATCGTCCGAAGGCTCACCCGCCAAGCGTCGCCTTACCGAGCCACGAGTCTTCAGGGTCCTTTCTGACCTCGTCGACCAGCATGGAGAACGGCGGGCGGTGGACGAGCGCCGGGCACTCCTCGCGCTCCTCGATCCGATAAGGCGGCCCCGGCAGGGGACCGAATCTGGTCTCACCTCCTTCTCCACGGATCCTTTTATGCACCTGCGACCATCGGCGGTAGCGCACCGCTTAGGCGCTCGATCCACCATCGACCCTCAAGTTCATGCATGGAGATTCGGCCTCCGCTGCACTTTTCGATTGCAGCCTCCTCTATGCAACCTGTCTGCTCTAAATTGTTGTTTACCCGACGAATCCTGGTTTTCCGTTGTCTCCCGCAAATTTCTGGTAAAGGAAACGTTAAGAAAGTGGAGCCGAGAAGATTCGAACCTCTGCCCTCCACCGTAACTGACGGTACCATACGTCGCCAGAGGTTTCCTCGAGCTTCGCGAGCGCCTCGGGGTGAGTCGGGTACAGCGGCTCCCGCATCCCGGCGTTCGAGAAGGTTTTCGGGGTCCTTGACGATCTCCATGATGTCGTCGTAGCGACCGACGACCCAGAAGCCCTGCGCCAACAGCCAACCGCAGAGCACTATGGACGAAGGTAAACTCCCAACAGTCCCGCGCCCAATCTGAACTGAAGAATTGAGATACCCTTCGGGCGTTCACCTATTCAATACAACTACGAGGCTACACGTTCTTCTGGACGAGGTTCGGGTGCCTCAGACTGTGAATTCGACCATGGAACAAGATTGAGGGTCGCACTGTATAGAGTTTTGCCACCTTTAGAGTGTTGTTTATCAGGTTAGAAGAAGAGGTTGGCACAAAAGATTGAGTATTCTGTCGGCCGGAGGATCCTTCGTATATTCTCCTCTGGTACGGGCTACGATTTCGGTGTCTAGTATTCCGGGATGTTCGGGCACCCAGACATACCGCCATGAGCTCCAAACCCCGCGACTAAAGTCCGCCCATCGCCTTCAACGGGCTTGATGGCAATACGTGGTCGTAACCTCGTTCTAGCATCCCCGGTAAATGCGCGGTTTCTCTGGTGTTAGCCGAAGGGGCTGGAACCCATTATTTGCATAAAATCAGCATGAACGCCACCCACGCGCAGGCATATCAGCCGGCCCGGGCTCACTCTCACACGATGCTGCCGCGCACCCGGCGAGCAGGCGACTGCTGCGCGGGTGGCCAAGGCTTCGCCACGGCCAACTCTGGGCTAGACTATTTAGTGAACGTGTGGGTGACCGGAGGAGCTTTATGAAGGGGAAACTCGCGACGCTCGCCGCGCTGGCCGGGGGGGTGGCCGCCTTGAGGGCGTACGACATGTTGCGCAAGCCGAAGCCTTTAAGCGTGCACTACTTGGAGGCCCCGACGAAGGTGCTGCTCGTCGGAGGGGGATTCGGGGGCATAACGGCGGTGAGAGGGCTGGTGCACGCCCTCGGCGGGAACCGGGATGTAGGCGTGGCCCTGCTGGACCGGGTGAACTTCACGACCTTCTACCCACTGGTACCGAGGACCATCTCGTCGAACGTCGAGATCAGACACTTAGCCCACTCCATCCGGAAGATTGTCCGACCATTAGGGGTGGACTTCAACCAGGCGGAGGTCGAGGGGGTAGACTTCGAGGCCCGGGAGGTTCATTCAAATAAAGGAAGCTTCCCCTACGACTATCTGGTTCTCGCCCCGGGGAGTCGCACGGCGTTCTTCAATGCCACCGGTGTTGAGGAGAACGCCATAGATCTCAAGGGGCTCAGGGAGGCTCTGCAGGTCCGCAACAGCATAATCGACTGCTTCGAGGAGGCCCAGTGGCTGCGGGGCGACTTCCCGGATGGCCTGCTCACCTTCGTCTTCGTCGGTGGAGGGCCCACCGGGGTGGAAGGCGTCACCGGCGCCCACGACCTCATCTTCAACGTGCTGAAGGTCGACTACCCCGACGTGGACTTCGACCGCGCGCACCTGGTGCTCGTAAACTCCGGGGAGCGCGTCCTTAAAGGCATAGACCCCTCCTTGTCCAACGCCGCCATCCACCGGCTCGCCTCCCAAAAAATAGAGGTCATCAACAACACCAAGGTCACGGAGATTCAACCCGACGCCGTCGTGCTCTCCGACGGAGGTACCATCCCTGCCCGTACCACCGTCTGGGCCGCCGGCGTCGAGCCCGGACCCCTGATAAAGAGCCTGGACGTACCGAAAGATGCTCGCGGACACATCCTCGTGGACGAATTCCTTCGCGTAAAGGATAGGCCCGAAGTCTACGCCGTAGGAGACTGCGTCAGCATCGAGGGCAGGCCGCGCCTCCCGGCCCTCGCCCAATCGGCGGAGCAGGAGGGTGAGGTCGCGGGCCGCAACCTTGCGGCGGGGATCCTGAACAACGGCGAGTTGATCCCCTTTCAGTACCGGTCTCTGGGCCAGCTCGTGGATTTGGGGAGCACGAGCTCCCTGATCAACATCCTGGGGGTGAAGTTCAGCGGGATGCTGGGGGAGGCCCTCTGGAGGATGATCTACCTCAAGGAGCTGGGCTACAACCTCAACCGGGCGCAGGTGCTCACCGACTGGGCCATCGATCGCGTCGCGCGGCCTAGCACCTCCAAACTCTACGACGAGCCGCCAGCTCCCTGATCAACATCCTGGACGGGAGGGTCGGCGGTCCGCCGGCCCTCCCGAGCTCGATGGCGTAGGATGTTCGGCGGCTGAAGCCGACCTACCGGTTGGCTTCCCCGTCTGGCATCTCGCTGCTCACCGCCTCGCTCGACACCTCGCGCGCGGCCTCTCCGACGGTCTCTTCGTAGAGGCGCTCGGCCTC
>JALYGY010000120.1 GCA_030776865.1 Actinomycetota bacterium
CGGGGACCCCGGTCCCGGAGCTGAGGCTCGCCGGCGGCGGCACGGCCAGCGAGCTCTGGCGGCGGATGCTCGCGGACGTGCTGGGACGTCCTCTGCGGCCGCTGCCCGACGCGGTGGCTTCCGTGGCCTCCGCCCGCGGTGCGGCGCTGCTGGCCGGCGTGGCCTCCGGCGTCTACCGGACCACGGAGGACGTCCTCGCGCCGGGCCCCAATCGGGTGGTACGGCCCGGCGATAGGGCATACGAGGCGGCCTACGCGCGTTACCGGGAGCTCTACCCGAGGCTGCACGGGTAGGGAGGATGGGCCGTTTGTGAGAGAAGCCGCTCGACCGTTCGCTACGCCTTGCTACACTATGTTTCAGGATGAAGAGGCGGCACGCACCTTGCTGAGCAGGGAACGCACGGCGCGGAACCCCGGCCCTTCGGGCGGGCCCCCAGCTCGTGCCCGGTGGCTCCTGGCCGACCGGGTGAGCCGGGCGCTATCGGAGGCCGCCTCGAGCGTGGAGTCGACCGAGCGGGTGGTGCGTCTCGCGGTGCCCGTGGGGCCGGTGGAGCCGTTCCGGTGGCTGCGGGGCCAATCGTTGTTTCCGAGGCTGTACTGGTCCGGGCGCGAAGGCGGGCTCGGGGTGGCGGCGGTCGGGGCGGCGGATCTGCTAGAGAGCGGTACACCGGACGGCGCGGAGGTGCTGCGTAAACGTCTTGCGCCCCTCCTTGCCTCCGGTGATCCGCACGCGCGCTACTACGGGGGGCTGCGCTTCGACCCTCTGCGGGAGCCGGATGTGGAGTGGGCGGCGTTCCGCGCTTATCTCTTTGTCCTGCCGCGCTTCGAGGTGCACGCCGGGAAAGAAGAGTCTACTCTGGTGTGCAATCTGGTGCTCCCGCGTGACGCGGAGCGCACCGCGGAGATCCTCGAGCAGATCGAGCACCTCCCTTTTTCGCAGGGGGCCTCAGAAGCCGCCCTGCCGGCACCGATCTCCCGGACCGACGGCCCCGGGCGGGAGGGATGGAGACGCAACATAGAGCGGGCGCTCGCGGCGTTCTCGGAGGGACGCCTGGACAAGGTGGTGCTCGCCCGCCGGACCGAGTTCGTCTTCGCGCAAGCAGTAGATGCGGCCCTGCTCGCCGAGAACCTCGAAGGTGCGACGCCGGGCTGCTTTCACTTCTACGTCGAGCCGGAGGAGGGTGCGGCGTTCGTGAGCGCCTCCCCCGAGCGGCTCTTCCGCCGCGAGGGACGTGCCATAGAGAGCGAGGCCGTCGCCGGGACTCGGCCCCGCGGCGCGTCGGAGGCGGACGACGCCGAGCTGCGCGACGAGCTGCTCCGGAGCGAGAAGGAAAGGGCCGAGCACGAGCACGTCCGCGTCGGTATCGCGGAGACGCTCGGACCGCTCTGCGAAGAGCTCGAGGTAGAGAAGGGCGTCTCGGAGATGAAGCTGGCGCGCAGGCGGCACCTGATCTCCACGGTTCGCGGGACACTGCGCGAGGGCGTGAGGGACGACGAAGTGCTCCAGGCGTTGCACCCCACGGCGGCCGTCGGCGGGTACCCAAGGGCAGAGGCGCTGGAGGAGATCCGGGTGCTCGAGCCGTTCGACAGGGGGTGGTACGCCGGGCCGGTGGGCTGGATCGGGGCGGACGCCTCGGAGTTCGCGGTCGGGATCCGGTCCGGGCTCGTAAGGGGGAACAGGCTCGCGCTGTTCTCGGGGGCGGGGATCGTCGCGGGGTCCGTGCCCGGGAGCGAGTGGGCGGAGATAGAGCAGAAGATCGGCGACTTCACCGGGATGTTCGGGCTTGACCCCGAGCGACACGCCGCGCGCTAACCGACTCTGGGCCACCCTCATCGTCGAGGAGCTTGTTCGTAGCGGCGTGGACTTCTTCTGCGTCGCGCCGGGCTCGCGCTCGACCCCCCTCGTCGCGGCGCTCGCAGAGAACAAGGCGGCCAAGAGCCTCATCCACTTCGACGAGCGTGGCACTGCGTTTGCGGCTCTGGGCCATGCGCGCGCGACGGGACGCCCCGCGGCCTGGATCACGACCTCCGGCACGGCGGTCGCCAACGGGTTGCCCGCCGTCGTCGAGGCTGCGACAGACGGCGTACCCATGATCCTGCTCACCGCCGACAGGCCCCCGGAGCTCCGGCAGACCGGGGCCAACCAGACCATCGACCAGCCCGACATCTTCGGCGACTACGTCCGGTGGCGCTTCGATCTGCCCGCACCCGAAGAGGCCGTGGACCCGGCGATGGTGCTCACGACCGTGGACCAGGCCGTCTACCGCGCCCGCCGCGCCCCAAGCGGCCCCGTCCACCTCAACCTGATGTTCCGCGAGCCCTTTATCCCCGAAGATCCCAAAGAAGAACTTCCCGCCCCCGCACGCTGGAAAAAGAACAACGCGCCCTACACCCACTACGCCGCCACCAGGCCCGCCGTAAACCTCGACGAGGTCGGGCGCCTCTGGGAGACGCTCCGCCCGGTCGAGCGGGGTCTCGTGGTCGCCGGACGCCTCCCTTCCCGGAAGCAGGGCGAGGCCGCACTAAGGCTGGCCGAGTCTATAGGCTGGCCGCTCCTGCCGGACGTGGGGTCCCAGATCCGTCTCGGCGCGCGCTCGGAGAACCTCGTCCCCTACTACGACGCGCTGCTGGCGAGCGAGCGGTTCAAGGAGGCGCACGCGCCGGAGGCGGTGCTCCACCTCGGGGGCCGCCCCCTCTCCAAGCGGCTCGAGCAGTTTCTCGCGCAGAGCGGCCCGGATCCCTACGTCGTCGCGCGCGAGAATCCCTTCCGGCTCGACCCGGGTCACCGGGTGACGCACAGCGTCGAGACCGGCGTTCTGGAACTCTGCGCCGCGCTCGCGGAGATCGCCGGCGGCGATGCGCGCGCGGATTACTCCTGGGCGAAGAGCTGGCGCGAAGCCTCGAAGAAGGTAGACAGCTACCTGGACCGTGCCTTTGAGGGGATAGAACAATTGAACGAGCCGTTTGTAGCCCGCCTCATCTCGCGTCACCTCCCCGCGGGACACGCCCTCGTCGTCGCGAGCAGCATGCCGATCCGGGACCTGGACACCTACGCGGCACCGGACGGCGCACCCGCACCACTGGCCGCCAACCGGGGCGCGAGCGGCATAGACGGGACCGTCGCGACGGCCGCCGGTTTCGCCCGGGGCTCAGAGAGGCCCGTCACGCTCCTTATCGGCGACCTCGCCCTCCTGCACGACCTGAACTCGCTCGCCGCGCTGCGAGCGTTGCCGGTGGTCGTGGTGGTCCTCAACAACGATGGAGGGGCGATCTTCTCCTTTCTCCCCGTCGCCCGCCATGAGGGGTTCTTCGAGCCGTACTTCGGTACGCCACAGGGGGTGAGCTTCGAGGGCGCCGCGAAGATGTTCGGGCTCGCCTACGACCTCCCGCGCACGGCCGGGGACCTCGCAGAGTCCTACCGTGTGGCTAGCACCCGCAATAGGCCGACCCTTATAGAGGTCAAGACCGATCGCAAGGAGAACACGGAGCTGCACAGGAAACTGTTGTCGGAGATTTCGGAGGCGGCTCGGTAGACCGGCGCGTTTTGGCTCTGCGCTTCGGATCAGGTAGTATACCGAGGGTTGATCGTTCAACGAACCGCTAGGGAGAGCCCTTGAGCGAAGAGCAGAACAGGGACGTCGAGAAGATCTACTCCACGTCCGAGTTCGTATCGAAGTTGCGCCGGCTGGCCGATGCCCTCGAGAGGGGTGAGAGGTTCGAGATCCAGGTAGCCGGAGAGAGGGTCTACGTGCCCGCTCGCGCCGAGTTCAACGTCGAACACGAACGTGAGGGGAACGAAGAGGAGATCGAGTTCCAGCTTAAATGGACGAACCAGTGACCTTCTCTACGCTGGCTCGTTAGCCGCGAATCTCACCCCTCGTTCCGGGTGATGCTCCCACCGGGGGCTACTAAAGGCACCTGCTCGGCCCACGATCTGGTTGCGTTACATCATCTCCAGTGGCCGTCATCTGCTCGGTTGGTTCTAAACTCCCGTCAGAGGCCCCTCTCACTTTGACCGATGAGCTTTCCTGAACATGCTGCGTCACGTGGTCTCGGGCGATGCTCGCGGGCCCACTATTCTCTTTCTGCACGGCTTCATGGGTTCGGCGGCGGACTGGTGGGGTGTGAGGGCGGCGCTAGACGGTTCGCACCGGTGTCTCGCCGTGGACTTGCCCGGGCATGGGGCTTCGCTGGATCCGCC
>JALYGY010000121.1 GCA_030776865.1 Actinomycetota bacterium
ACCATCGAGCCGCTGCAAGACAACGGTGTTCGTTTCGTCCAGCGAGAAGCGTTCAAGGGTCTGCTGGTCCCTCTCTTCGCCCGTAGCCTTGAGACCAACACGCAGCGGGGGTTTGAGGAGATGAACCACGCCCTCAAAGAGCGTGCCGAGGCGGCTCCTGAGCAGGACTAACCTCCGTACCTCGCGGAACACTACTACTTCCAAGATCCTGTCGCTGGTGTAGGAGGCCGAGGCGGCCACCAGCTTGCGCACCACCTCCGGGTGCCGGACGGCGACCTGCAGGGCGACACCGCCCCCCATGCTGTAGCCGAATACGTCAGCTTGCTCGATGCCGAGGTGGCCGATGAGGGCGGCCACGTCGTCCGCTATCTGCTCGTAGGTCAGGGGACGGTCGACGTCGGCCGTACGCCCGTGTCCCTGCAGCTCGACGGCGATGACGCTCTTTCTTCACGAATCCTCCTCTACAGTCTCTTGATGTCCTGCGCGACTTCGGACAGGTCTTCGCCGAACTGGTGCCCGCGGCCGTCGAACTCCCGGACGGTTACCCGCGGGAGCTTCTGCGCGTACAGCGCGGCGTGTGCGAACGGCACCACCTCGTCGTCGCGGCTGTGGTACAGGAACATCGTTATCTCTTTGGGGATCTTCGAGGCGAAGTCTTCTCGCAGCGCATACTCGCCAACCTCCCAATCGTCGACGCCCCAGTAGGGTGTCGCGACGAGGAACAGCCCTGCGACGGGCTTCTCTACCTCCCCCTCGGAGAGGTACTTCAGAAGGATCGAACCGCCCAGGGAGTGTCCGACGAGGATTACCTCACCCTCCGGCGCGGCGAGTTCCTTTGCGATCCGCTCTCTCCACGCCTCGTACAAGGGGCGATCTTCGTCGGGCATCTTCGGGTACCGCACGTCGTAGGCGGCCCCCAGTGCATCTTGCAGGGATGCCGCCAGTTGCCTGTCTTCCTCGTAAGCTCCGTCCCCGCCACCGTGGATGAACAGCACTCGCTTTCTCCTGGGCTCCCCGTGCTCCTGTTTGTCGGGCCCTCCGGTCAAGAGCCGGCGAACCCCTGGCCCTTGGCGGCGAGGGCGCGGCGGAGGTGGTCCAGCGCTGTGGGTCCCACGCCGGGCAGCTCCATGACTTTGGCCTCGCTGACCTCGGTGAGTTGCTCGAGCCGTACGTATCCGGCCGCCGCGAGCGCCCGTCGGGCCGGCTTGCCCAACCCGCTCGGAAGGTCGCTTTGCGGTTCATCGCTCCTCGCGCGCGAATCGTCCCCGTCGCCACCGACTGCTTCCGTGACGATTTCGGCGACTCGCACCGCGGCGTCGAAACTAGGGGTGAGCCGGTTCTTGGCCAACGCGAACGCGGTCCCGGTTGCGGTGTCGGCGTACGCGTAACTTCCGCCTACGCCCCCCATCCCGAATACGGTCTGGGTCTCTTGCGCTTCGGTGCCGGGGCGGCCGATGGAGTTACCCAGAGCCCACGTGGATGGGAAGCCCATGATCTGATCGACGCCGCTGAACGCCACGGCGGAGACTTCGCGCAGCCGACCGGGCGAGACCAGACGGACCCCGTCAACCTCGCCCAGCAGCGCAGCGTACATGCGCGCCACCGCCCGCGCGGACATCTTGCCCCCGGCGGGGATGTCGGCCATCAGTATGTCGGTGCGGTTTCCCAACTCGGCTGTCGGGGTCACCGCCCGCGGACCCAGCTTGAAGAACGGCGAATCATCGGGCATCGAGGCGATCATCTCCGCGCTGCCTTCCGCGTCCTCCAGCCGGGCGAGCCTGCCCAGCTCGGATTCCGGTACGCCGAAGAACAGCTCGTCGGCGATGCCGAGCGGCCCAGCTACCTCCTCCCGAAGGACCTGCGAGATCGGTTTTCCGGTGGCGCGGCGAACGATCTCGCCGATGATGTACCCGAACGGGTAGGCGTGATACGCGGTCCTGGTGCCTGGCTCCCACCAGGGCTCGGCGGCGGCGATCGCTTCGCACATCTTCTCCCAGTCGCACAAGTCCTCGGGCGTCGTGCCGGCCGGTATGCCTGGTACGCCGACCGTGTGCGTCAGGGCGTGCCGGACGGTCGCGGCCTCCTTACCGTGGGCGCCGAACTCCGGCCACAACTCCGCGATCGGTGTGTCGTAGCCGAAGAGGCCACGCTCGACGAGCACGTGAGCCACGGTCGAGGTCGCACCCTTGCCGACCGAGTAGCAGTAGAACGGCGTATCCGGCCTTACCGGGCGCCCGGTCGCCTGCTCGGCGACGCCCGCTACGGCGTCGACCACCGACTCGCCGTGCCGGTAGACGGCGACCTGCAGACCCCTCTCGGCCCCGGACTCGACGAGCTGGTCGATGGCGTCCTGGACTCGCTGCTGGATATCGTCCATGATCTCTCCCCTTCTCGGTGGTCGCTTGACAGGGGGCAGCACCGTAAACGGTGCTGCCGGGCGTAACGGACAAGCCGACGGATGCCACCAGGTTGCGTGGTTAATCGACCCTGGTCGACACAGCCTCGTAACCGCCGCCTCCCAGATAGTGCCAGGCGCCGGTCAGGGTGTCGTCGTCGGCGCCGAACGTGCCCTCGAAGTACGCCGGGGAATCCCTCTCCCCGGCCCAGATCCTGAGGGTGTCGCTCTCGATCTCGTAGACGTAGTCGATGGTGTCGCCCGTGTTGGAGTAGAAACGCGACTTTATGTTCGCGCTCGGCTCGGCCCCGAACGGCCGCTCGTGCCCGATGACCTCGATGCCCG
>JALYGY010000122.1 GCA_030776865.1 Actinomycetota bacterium
GAGCGGGTCTTGCGGTCACGATGTTGGTCATTGCCGCCCTGCCGGTGCCGGGAGCACTCCTCGCCTTCACCCTGCCTCGCAAGGTCCCGTCTTCTCCCGGAGCCTACTGAGAGAGCGGCCGCGTTCCGTGTGATAAAAACCTCATCGGCGTTTTGCGGGTCGGGTACCATATTCCGAATGAGGCTGGCTTCTAGCGAAGGTTCCCTGTGAGGGCTTTTCACCGGCTCGGTGGCGTCACCTACCGTTTCCGATGGGCGATACTGTTATTGTGGGGCGTGCTCCTGATCGCGAGTTCCTTTTTCGCCCCAGACCTCTCGGGACGCCTCAAGGGCGGCGGTTTCGAGGGCTCGGACTCGGAGGCCGAGAGGGTGCAGGACCTCATGTCCGAGGAGTTCGGCACTTCGCCGGCCGCTCTTATCGTGGTCTTCGAAGGCGACGGCCTCTCTGCCCGCGACGAGGGGTTCCGTAGCGCCGAAGCGCGAGCCCTCGCCGGGGTGCGCAAGATGCCCGAGGTCCGCCGCGTGACGACCTACGGCGACACGCGGGATTCGCGCTTCGTCTCCAGGGACGGGAAGAAGACCTACGCGGTGATCGCCTTCAACATCTCCATAGACGAGACCCGTAACGTCGTGGACGAGGTCCGGAGCAAGGTTCGCTCAAAGGAGCTCGAAACCTACGTCACCGGGGCACCCGCCGTCTACCAGGACCTCGAGGAGGCGAGCAACGAGGACATAAAACAGGCCGAGAAGTACGCGTTCCCGTTCGCGCTGCTCATCCTGGTCCTCGCCTTCGGCACCGTTGTCGCCGCCGGAGTGCCCGTCCTGATCGGGGGCGTGAGCGTGTTGACCTCCCTCGCCGCCCTGTACTTCGTCGCCGGCTCCTACGATATGTCCGTCTTTGTTCTGACCCTCTCGACGATGCTGGGGCTGGGTCTGGGGATAGACTACGCCCTTTTCTTCGTGAGCCGCTTCAGGGAGGAACTGGAGAGCTACCCGGTCTCCGAGGCGGTCCCGCGCGCGGTGGAGACCGCCGGAAGGTCCATCTTTTTCTCGGGGACGGCGGTCCTGATAGGCCTCTCTGGCCTGCTCTTCTTCCCGTTTATGTTCATGCGCTCGATCGGGGTGGCGGGCGTGATGGTCGTCTTCGTCTCGGTATCGGCGGCCCTTACCCTCCTTCCGGCCTCCCTCGGGGTGCTCGGGCACCGGGTGAACTGGCTCCCGGTACGCCGCCGCAGTCCTATCTCTGGGAGCGGCTTCTGGAGCCGGAGCGCGGAGGTGGTGATGCGCCGCCCGATCGTGGTGATCCTGCTCGTCGCCGCCCTGCTCACGGCCCTGCTCTACCCTGTGACCCACATGAAGGTGGGCATCCCCGAGGCGAGCGTCCTGCCACAGAAGTACGAGTCTCGCGCCGGGGACGACATCCTGAAGGACAACTTCGAGTACGCCGCCCTCAACCCGATGGAGATAGTCGCCACCCTCCCGGAGGACCCTCTGAGCGCCGAAGGGCTCGCGGACACCAAGGAGCTCGGTGAGCGTCTCCGGGATACCGGCGAGATTCAGCGCGTCGAGAGCGTCTACACGGTGGGGGAAGAGGGGGCTAAAGAGTACGCCGAGCGCGTCGAAAGGGCCCGCGAGGAGGCACAGGCGAAGACCGACCGCCAGGTCGATGAGGCCGTCGGGCAACAGCTCGACACCCTGAGGGCGCAGTACGGAGTCGTCCCACCGGGGGCGGAGAAGCGGATCCGCGCGGAGGCCGAGCGGCGCGCCGCCGAGGAGCTCGAGAACAGGATCCCGGATCTACCGGAAGGGGTATCGATGGACGGTGAGGTCACACCCCGGGGCGTCTCCAACTTCCTGAAGCTCCCCATAGCCCGCGACTCCGAAGAGGTCCAGAACGCCATAGACTCCTACGTGGCGGGGGACAGGACATTGCTCCAGGCGGTGACCAGAGCCAACCCTTACACCGAGGCAGCCTACGCCGCCGTGGACGAGGTCCGCGCCATAGAGGAGCCCAAGGGGGTGAACTTCCTGGTCGGCGGCCTCTCCGCCGGGCAGAAGGACTTTATCTCCAGCCTCTACGGCAAGGCGCCCTACGCGGCCGCGTTCGTGCTGGGAGTTACCTACCTTATACTCCTCCTCACCTTCCGCTCCGTCTTTATCCCACTCAAGGCGGTCGTCGTGAACGTCCTGAGCCTGACGGCGAGCTTCGGGGCGATGGTCTTCGTCTTCCAGGACGGTAACCTCTCGGGGCTGCTCGACTTCACCCCTCTAGGCTTCGTCGACGCGACGCTCCCGATCCTGATGTTCTGCACGATCTTCGGGGTCTCGATGGACTACGAGGTCTTCTTGCTCTCCCGTATAAGGGAGGCCTACGAGAACGGGGACTCCAATACCGCGAGCGTCGCCAAGGGTCTCGTTGCCACCGCCGGCATCATCACCTCAGCCGCGGCGATCATTATCGTCGTCACCGGGGCCTTCGCTTTCACCGGCATCATCCTCACTAAAGCCGTCGGCCTCGGGCTCGCCGTCGCCGTCTTCGTGGACGCCACGATCATCCGGGTCCTGCTCGTCCCTGCCACCATGCGTATCCTCGGCGACTGGAACTGGTGGCCCGGCGGTCGCAAAGCCACCTTCGGTACAAACCCGAAACAACTCGACCATTAGCCGATACCCCCAAGCGGCCCCCGATCTTCGCTCTCCCACATGAGCACAAAGTGTAGGATAAGATCAATTCTTGATACTGGTACGACGTGAAGCTACACTACATCTGTGGTCGAGTTCGAGCGGATACTCAGGGATCGGGGCTACCGGCTGACCAACCAGCGGCGGGTGATCGTGCGGGAGCTCGAGGGGGAGCGGCACCTTTCGGCGGAGGAGATCTACGACCGGGTAAAGGGGGAGCACCCGGAGATCGGTCTCTCGACGGTCTACCGGACGCTGGACTTGCTGCACGAGCTGGGCATCGTGCGCAAGGAGGACTTCGGGGAGGGGTACTCACGCTACGAGCTAGCCACCGAGCGGGTGCACCACCACGCCCGCTGTCGGGAGTGTGGTGCGGTCATAGAGTTCAATGAAGAGCTCATGGAGTACCTCGCGCTCCAGGTCGAGCGCGAGAGCGGCTTCGTCTCTGACTGGTATGAGATCACGCTCCACGGCCGCTGCGCGAGCTGTGCGAACTCTTAGACGCCGAAGCTGAAGCCATCCTCGGCCACCAACACCTCGCCGTCGTATCCACGGCTGACCACCGCCGGGAGGTCCAGTTCGTCCGCTGCCGGATAGATGTGGGTGAGCACCACGCGCTCGACGCCGGCTTTGGAGGCGATCCGCGCGGCGCTGCTCGGTGTCAGGTGCCCCGGTGCAGGGTTGCCGTCTGGGAAGGAGCACTCGATGAGCAGGGTGCGGGCGCCGCGGGCGAGTTCGACGACCGACTCGCTGTACTCTGTATCGCCGGTGTACACGAACGCGCCGCCCTCGGCCTCCAAGCGGTAGGCGATGCTCTCCGGGCGGTGCTTCGCCGGTGCCCAGGAGAGTCGGCAGCCGGGCAGGTCGAGGGGGGAGGGGCATTCGTGGGGAAGCTCCGTGGCGCGGGTAGGGTAGTCCCCCACCATGAACTCGCCCCAAGCGTCGGTCAGCGACGTCCAGAGACTCAGGAAGGGCTCCGGCCCGGTCAGGTAGAGAGGGCGGGTTCGTTCTTCTTCGGCGCCGTACTTGATGGAGAAGAGCAGGGGAACCACGTCCACCGTGTGGTCGGGATGGAAGTGGGTGAAGAAGATGCGATCCACCGAGAACGGGTCGAGGCCGGCGTGGAGCATGCCGCGCACCGCCCCCGAGCCGAGGTCGAAGACGAGCGTCTCCTCGCCGGTCTCGACCACGACGCAGCTCTGTCTTCTCTGCAGGCGGGGCACGACCGTCCCCGAACCTACGACCGTGATCTCCATGTGTCCTCCCTTGATATCAGGTTTCAGGTCTCAGGCTTCAGGTTTCTGCCCATGCCTGAGGCCTGAAGCCTATAGCCTGAGGCCTCTTGTCTGAAGACCCACGCGAGCCCGGCGACGCCTAGAAGGGCGCCCCCGATCACGTCCGATACCCAGTGAACCCCGAGGTAGACGCGGCTCGCGGCTGTGCCGAGTAGGAGTACCAGGACCGCTGTCTGCAAGAGCCTGTTCGGCCAGAGAACGAAGATGGCCCCGAGCAAGAGTACCGACCGGAGCATATGCCCGCTGGGATACGGGTACGGAGTGTCCACCTCCAGGGTCGGCGTCGGGTCGGCCTCACGCGCGGCCCCTTCGGGTACCGGCACCTGTGGCAACCACAGCTTCATCACGAGCTCCAGCAACCCGGTCGCCACAAACGCCGCGAGGAGGTACGCCGCCAGGACCCGTCGTCCGGCGAAGAACAGACCGCCGACCAGCACGAGAAACGCCGCCCCAGAGTACTCCGCCGCGCCGGATACGGAGAAGACCGTCCCTGCGGTGTCGAGACCTTCTGAGGCCCGACTCTGCGCTACGCGGAGGACCCAAGCGTCGATGGGATGGAGCAGCCGCAGGCCGGTCGCCGCGGAGAGCAGGGCGAGGCCAGCCAAGGAGACCCAGAATACGAAGTCGGCCCTTCTCCTCACGCCAGTAGAGACTGGCAGAGCACCGGACACGCTGGCATAGAAAAAGGGCCAGACCGAGCGGTCCGGCCCCTTCGTCTCACGAGGGGATGCGAAACCTACGCTACGGCGTCGCGCAGAACCCGACCGTACTCGCCGGCCTTGAGGATGCGCTCGGCCTCGCGCTGCAGCTGCCTGACCCGCTCGCGCGAGATGTCCAACTCGTCGCCGAGTTCGGCCAGGGTCGCCGGCTCGCGGTCGTCGAGGCCGTAGCGCCTGACCAGCACGTAGCGCGCCCGATCCGGCAAACCCTCGATAGCTTCCTTGAGCTGGGTGGTCTCCATCTCCCGCATCACGGTGTCGGGCGTGTCGGAGACCCGCTCGTCCTCGATAAAGTCGCCGAGCTCAGAAGCCGTGTCCTCCGAGGAGACCGGCTGGTCGAGGCTGGTGGCGTCCGGCATGGCGCTCATCGTGATGCGAACCTCTTCGGGGTCCCACTCGAGCCGCCCGGCAACCTCTTCGTCGGTCGGCTCCCGCTCGAGCTCCACGGCGAGCTCGCTTAGGGTCCGGCTGACCTTCCTTATCTTCTCGGTCATGTGCACGGGGACGCGGATGGTCCTCCCCTTGTCGGCCACAGCCCTCTGGACGGCCTGCCTGATCCACCAGGTGGCATATGTGGAGAACCTGAAGCCCCTGTCAGGGTCGAACTTCTCGACAGCCTTCATCAGCCCTATGTTTCCCTCCTGGATGAGGTCCTCGAAGGGCAGACCGTAGCCGCGGTACTTTTTGGCCACCGATACCACGAGCCTGAGGTTCTTCTCGATGAGCCTTTGCTTGGCCCTGCGATCGC
>JALYGY010000123.1 GCA_030776865.1 Actinomycetota bacterium
TCTCCATCGGGGTCATCATCCTCCGGCGGACACGGCCCGACCTCCCGCGGGCCTTCAAGGTGCCCGGCTACCCCGTAGTGCCCGTCCTCGCCGCCATCGCATGCCTCTTCCTCATGGGCTTCCTAACCGCGGGCACCTGGGTCCGGTTCTTCGTCTGGATGGCCATAGGGATCGTGTTCTACTTCGCCTACAGCCGCACCCACAGCCGTCTGGCCCAGGGGGAGTCCGTCGACGAGGCCGCGCAAGAGGTCTGAACGCTAGGTGGGATCGGCGCACACCATCGCGCGCCGATCCCACTTTTTGAGAAGAGGGGACGACCGCTGGGGCTAGATCCTCCTCGGGAGGGGACGTCACATCCGGGCTCGAACGCGGCTTACCCTCACTCAGAGGTCTCGAAGACGAGCCAGGAACCCTTTATGCCCATCTCCTTGGCATAGCTGCCCCTACTGCTCGGGATCACCTTCACCAACCGATCCCCGCTTTGGGCAAAGCTCTCGAGCGTATCAGCCACCTCCCCGGAATGCACCACAAACGCCACCTTGTGCTCCTTCATGATCTCCTCCGAAGAGGCTCGGTGGGCTTGCTCTTCTCCTATGAGCTCGGCCAGGCGCCGCTCCCTCTCAGCGGCGGCGGCCCACAGCTGGTCGCGGTTGGCCTCGGCCTCGGCTGAGCGGGCCGCCTCTTGCCTGCGCCACTCCTCTATGTGCTCCTCTACCCTGTGGACTATCCTCTCTATCATGGAGGTGCGACGACGTTGTTCGCCCATCTTTACGTTCCCTTCCTCCTCGCTCGACTGCTCGCGCACCATTTTACCTGGCCGTGTGGCTCAAAGGCATCCCGGCGTGGACGAAGATACCCTCTACGAACGTGAGCGACACCTAGAGGTGAAGGGGACCTACTAGAACCGCGGCGGTCTCTACCGCCGGATGCTCGACGTGCAGCGTGGGATGTTGGTAGGGGTGTGAGGCGCGCAAGCCCAGGATTTGACCAGGCTCAGGAAGTGTATACCCGGATCGGGCTTCATTACGTTGGGAGGGTCTCATCCCGTAAGGGATTCCCGGTCGTGGCTCTACCGGATAGAATTAGTCGGTCTTGACGAGCCCGGATCACAGCGCGCCCCCCATGCCCGTCCTGCTGCTCGTACTCGACGGCATCCGGTCTGATGTCATGCGGGCCGCCATCCGGGAGGGCGACGCCCCGACCTTCGACGTGCTGGTCGAGAGGGGGGAGGCACTCTGGGACGGGGTCTCGGTCTTCCCGAGCATCACGCCCGCCGCGACGGCGGCCATCGTCACCGGGGAGCCCCCCGTCGGGAGCGGTATCCACGGCCACGCCTGGTACAACGCAGCCGAGGATCGGATCGTCGTCTACGGTGCGATGACGGAGACCGTGATCACGAGCGGCCCGCTGCAGGTCCTCCACAACAACGTCTGGCGGATGAACCGCGACGATCTCTACGCGGATACCCTGTTCGAGACGCTGCACGCCCTCGGCATCGAGGGGGCTTGCGTTAACTACCCCATCCGGCGGGGGCCATACCGGCATCGGTTGCGGATGCGTACGCTCGAGAGCGTGGCGAACATGGGAGAGCTCCTCGACACCACGGTGGCCGGGCCCAGGGAATACTACATGGGGGACCTCTTCTACAGCCGCGACCTGGGCCTGCACGGGAGAAAGGGGAGCGGCGGGCTCAGGCGCCAGGTCGGGATGAACGACGAGTACGCCGCCAAGGTGGGCGCCATGCTGCTCAAAGAGGGGGCGGAGCCTTTTACCCTGGTGTACTTCTTCGAGGGCGACTCGCTCGCCCACCACAGGGGTATCGCCGCCCAGAGAAGGTATGTCAGTATCCTGGACGGCTATATAAGAGAGATGTTCGAGGCCGGGGGCGGCATGGACCGGGTGCTCGACGACTACGCCGTGCTGGTGGTCTCGGATCACGGACACACGCCGCTCCTGCCCGAGCGGCGCTACGTGCGGCTCGACGGCATCCTGAAAAGACGCACCGCGGTCGGAGCGCGGGCGCGGCTCGGACCGGGGGTCCGGATGCTGGCTGTGCCGAACGGCCGCGCGGCGCTGGTGTACCTCGGGGGCATAGAGAGGAGGGAGGAGGTGATCGAGGACCTCCTCGGCCGCCGCGGGGTAGATCTCGCGGCGCGCGAGGACGGTGGGTGGGTCGTGGTTCGAAAGACCGGGAGCGAGCTGAGGTTCCGACCGGGAGCCGGGCCGGCGGACCCCGCCGGGCGCTCCTGGGAACTGGCCGGGAACCCAGGGGCCCTGGACCTGGAGATCTCCGGGGACGCGCTGAGATACGGTGACTACCCCGACGCGCTGGAGAGGTTGTGGGGCAGCGTGCGCTCCCCCCGCGCCGGGGACGTCATCCTCTCGGCGGCTCCGGGCTACACCTTCGGCGAAGTAAACGGAAACTTCCACAAGGAGAGCGACCACGGCTCCCTCCACGCCGAGGACTCAGGGGTCTTCTCCATCGGCCTCGGCCTCCCTGCGACACGCCGCATAACCGACATCGCCCCGATCCTCCTCGCCCACTTCGGCGCGGACGCGGGGGCAGAGCTCGCAAAGGACCGTGTCCTCTAGGCGCAATACCTCCCCTGAAGGGGGAGAGCGGAGGGCGCTCCAACCCCGTTACCGGCGGGCGTTCGGGTGCGTCACCTGGCTGTACATGGCCATCCTGACCTTCCTTGCGGCGGCGTTCCTCCTGCTGCTCCCTTTCAGGTACCTCGGGAGCGGCGACGTCTACAAGCTTCTGGGCGGGCTCTCGTTCTTCGGGCTCGTCCTGATCGTACCCGGCATGGCCCTCGCCGCCGCCCTTGGAGCCCGCACCTACCGCTCCCAGCGCCGCCGAGGCACCCGCGTCGGGATGGGCGTTGGCG
This sequence comes from Actinomycetota bacterium, assembly GCA_030776865.1. GTDB lineage: Bacteria > Actinomycetota > Rubrobacteria > Rubrobacterales > Rubrobacteraceae > JALYGY01. The sequence goes on from JALYGY010000123.1 coordinate 2,889, forward strand.
CACTCGTCGGCTGGACGAGCTTCTTCACTCTCGCCTGGCTCACGGGGGTTCTACGCCCGTCCACCGGCTCTTACGGACCCGCCCTTTACGCCTTCGTCCCGCTCGCGCTCGTCGCTGGCGGGCTCGTGCTGTACGCGCTCTTCGCCAGAGGTACAGGCTTCGACCGCCGCCGGAACCTGGTCCTCGCCGGGGCGGCCCTCGCCGTGGTCGCCGGCCTCGCCGTCCTGCTCTCCGACTTCGAGCCGCTCGCGATTATCGGGGCGTTGGTCTCCACCGTCGCAGCGGCGCTGGCCGGTTGGGTCGGGGGGGTAGGCTATTCCCGCGCCGGCGGCGACGACATGATCCCACCCGGAGCCGTCCTCCGCCCTCCACCCGAATGACTTCGTGGGTCGCCGGGGAACCACCCCCGCACGATATAATCGAAGGGATGTCTCAGAACGGGTATCCCGACCGATCTCACCTCCCGACCACCCCCGGCGTCTACATCTTCAAGGGCGCCGAGGGCGCGGTGCTCTACGTCGGAAAAGCCAAGAACATCCGGAGCCGGGTCGCCAGTTACTTCACCCGCTCCGGCGACGGGCGTCCGAAGATAGCGGAGCTCAGGGAGAGGGTCCGGCAGATAGACTTCATCGCGACCCGGACGGAGACGGAGGCGCTCGTGTTGGAGGCGAACCTGATCAAGCGCCACCGTCCGCGCTTCAACGCCTCCCTCAGGGATGACAAGAGCTACCCTTACATCGTGGTCACCCTCGGCGACGAGTACCCGCGGGTCTTCGCCACGCGCTCCTCTCACGACCCGCGCCACCGTTACTTCGGGCCGTTCCCGAGCGCTAGCTCGGTGCACGCTACGCTCGACGTCCTCAACAAGACCTTCCCGTTTCGCAAGTGCCGCGGCCCAGAGCCGGGCCGCCGTAGCGGGGTGCCGTGCCTGAACTACCACATCGGGCGCTCGGTCGCGCCGTGCATAGGGGCGGTGACAAAGGAGGAGTACGACGGGATCGTCGCCGACGTCATCGCCTTTCTCGAAGGAAGGGTGGACGGGCTTATAAGGGAGCGGGAGGCGGCGATGCGCGAGGCCGCCAAAGAGATGGACTTCGAGAGGGCGGCGAAGCTGCGCGACGAGGTCTCCGCCCTCCGGCACGTCCGCGATAGGCAGCAGGCGACCATCGCCTCCGAGGACTCCTTCGACGCCGTCGGCGCGTATGCCGAGGGCGAGTCGGCGTGCGTCCAGATCTTCGCCGTGCGCGACGGCCAGATCGTGAACCGCGACTCATTTCTCCTGGACAACTACGGCGAGGCCCCGCCCGAAAGCGTGGCGCTCTCCTTTATCCCGCAGTACTACGGGACCGCCGCCGTCCCCCGCGAGGTCCTGGTGCAATCCGAGGAGCCCGAGGGAGAGCTGGCGACGCTCGCCGAGCACCTCTCCGAATTGCGCGGAACGCAGGTGGAGTTGCGCCGGCCCCTGCGAGGGGACAAGCGGCGTATCCTGGAGCTGGCCGTCCGCAACGCGGGACTCGGGCTGGAGCACGAGCGGGTGCTCGAGGAGGCGCGGCGCAGCAAGGTCGCCTCGACGCTCGACGCCCTGCGGGAGGAGCTCGCGCTGCCCAAGATCCCGGTGAGGATAGAGTGCTACGACATCTCCAACACGGTGGGCACGAACTCGGTAGCCTCCATGGTCGTGTTTCAGGGCGGGCGCCCGGCGAAGGGCGAGTACCGGCGGTTCAGGATAAGGAGTGTCGAGGGCCCGGACGACCCCGCGAGCATGGCCGAAGTGGTCCGCCGCCGCCTCGAGCGCCTTGTTGCGGGCGACGAGAAGTTCCTGCCGGCGCCGGACCTGATCCTGCTCGACGGCGGTAAGGGCCAGCTCTCCGCGGTCGTCCCGGTTCTCGACGAGCTCGGGGTGGGCGAGGGGCTGCCGGACATCCCCCTGCGCTCGCTCGCCAAGCGCGACGAGGAGATCTTCCAGCCGGGTCGCCCGGAGCCGGTGGTGCTGGAGCGCAACTCCCCCGAGTTGCACCTCCTCCAGCGCGTCCGCGACGAGGCGCACCGCTTTGCGAACACGTACCATCGTAAACTGCGAGGACAGGCCATGACGGCCTCCGTCCTCGACGAGCTCCCGGGCGTGGGACCGACGCGCAAAAAGCGGATCCTGGAGCACTTCGGCACCCCCGATGCCTTCCTCAACGCCTCCCTCGAGGAGCTCGAAGCGGTGCCGGGCCTCCCCGGGAGGGTCGCCAGGGAGGTTCACGCGAGGTTGCACAGGTAGCATTTTCGTTGCAAGCTGGGTGTGCGAGTGCTACTCTCGAATTCCGAGATGGTCAGCTGGCCGCACGAGAGGTGGGGGGAGGCGGCATGAGCGACAGCGTGCCGCGGGCCGCCGAATCCCCGCTCGCGGACAAACGTCGCATAGTCATCATCACCGGCCTCTCGGGGGCCGGCAAGTCCAACGCCCTGCAAGCCTTCGAGGACGCGGGCTATTTCTGCATAGACAACTTGCCGCCGCGCATGATCCCTGCCGTCCTGGAGACCACCGCGCAGGGGAAAGGGGGCCCCGACGGAGTGGTCGTGGTCATGGACATCCGCGGGCGGCGCTACTTCGGGGAGGAGCTCGAGCGCAGCCTCGAGGCCGTGGAGAGAGAAAAGGGGTGGGAGCGCCGCATCCTGTTTGTCGAGTCGGACGACCCCACCCTCATCAGGCGCTACAAGGAGAGCCGCAGGCCGCACCCGGCAGCCATAAACGGCGACGTCCTTGAGGCCATCCGGGCCGAGCGCCGGGATCTGGCCGCCCTGCGGGAGAAGGCGGACGTCGTGGTGGATACCTCCGGCTACTCGGCTCTGGATACGCGTCTCAGGTTCAAGCGGCTGGCCGAGTCCTTCTCGAGCCGGCTCACGGTGAGCCTGATCTCCTTCGGCTTCAAGCACGGCGCGCCGCTGGATGTAGATACCCTCTTCGACGTGCGCTTTCTGCCGAATCCCCACTACGACCCCGAGCTGCGGCTGCTCACGGGCCGCGACGAACCGGTGCGCGAGGCGGTGCTTAGTGGGGACGGCGCGCGGGAGTTCCTGAAGAGGGCGGGCGACCTCCTCTCGTTCCTCATCCCCCGCTACGCTGCGGAGGGAAAGACGTACTTCACTCTGGGCGCCGGCTGCACCGGCGGCCGGCACCGCTCCGTCGTCGTTGTCGAGGAGCTTGCCAAGCGGCTCCGGCAGGAACACGCCGAGATCGACCTCTTCGTCCGGCACCGGGATCTGGAGAGCTAGAGCCTAAGGCATCAGGTATCAGGTCTCAGGTAAATTGCCTGTAACTTGAAGCCTCCAAAGATAGGCGCGTAGGGACCGTAGCAACGAGCGGCGATATACTGGGTGCTCATGGGTAGGTACGACGATCTGCGGGTGGTGGCGTTCGGCGGTGGCACGGGGTTGCCGGTGCTCTTGCGGGGCTTGAGGGACAGGGTCGGGGATCTCACGGCGGTAGTCACGGTGGCCGACGACGGGGGCTCGAGCGGGCGGCTCAGGCAGGAGCTCGGGGTGGCGCCGCCGGGCGACGTGAGAAACTGTCTGGTCGCCCTCGCCGGCCGCAAGGAATTGGCCGAGGTCTTCAACTACCGCTTCGAGGGAGGGGGCGACCTCTCCGACCACAGCGTGGGCAACATAATAATCGCGGCGCTCGCCGACATGGCCGGGGGTTTCTGCGAGGGCGTGGAGCAGGCGGCCCGTTTCCTGAGGGTCAGGGGCCGCGTCTATCCGGCGGCGACGGAGAGCCTCACCTTGGTCGTCCGCTGCGCCGACGGGACCGTCATCCGGGGGGAGTCGGTCGTGCGAGAGGTCGGCAAGGCGGTCTCGAGGGTCGAGGTAGAGCCGCCTGAGGCGCGGGCGCCGCGGGGTGTGATCTCCGCCATAGAAGCGGCCGACGTGGTCGTCCTGAGCCCGGGGAGCCTGTTCACGAGCTTGATCCCCGCCCTTCTAGGAGGTGGGGTGAGGGAGGCGCTCGCGACCTTTCAGGGACCTGTCGTGTACGTGGCGAACGCTATGACGCAGCCAGGGGAGACGACCGGCTTCGCGGTCTCCGACCACCTGCGGGCCCTAAGGCGCCACGTCGGGCCGGTGGCGACCGACGTGCTCGTTCACTCCGGGGGGCTCTCAGAAGATCTGATCTCCCGCTACAGGGCAGAAGGGGCATCTCCGGTGAGGGTGGACCGCGAGGAGATCGAGAGGCTGGGGGTAAGGTTGCGCGAGGCGGACCTCCTCTCCGAGAGGGCCGAATCCGGGGTGCGCCACGACCCCGACCGGCTCGCGGAGGAGGTGTGCGAGGCTGCCCTCGTTCGCCTCTGAGGTCAGGCGAGAGCTCGCCGCCGGCACCGCGTCCGGCTCCAGAAGTACCGATCGTGCCGAGCTCGCCGGTCTCCTGGACGCCGCCGGCCGGTGGGACCAGAGCGGCGTAACCTTCCGCACGCCCAGCGCCGCCGTCGCCCGCTCTGTCGTGCGCCTGTGGCGCTCGGAGTTCGATCTGGACTCCCGGCTCTCGCCCGCGGATACGGACCGCTTCGGCCGAGCCCTCTATGCGGTTCGCACCGAGGGCAACCGCGCGATACAGGCCGAAGAAGAGCTCTCCTTCGCTCGCGCTTCGCGCGCCGCCGCCGACCGGATGGCCTACCTCCGGGGAGCGTTTCAGGGCGTGGGCTCGGTGACCCGGCCGGGCAGTCGCGGTGGCCACCACCTCGAGTTCGTGCACCGCGACGAGGGGTTCGTCCGGCGCGTCGCCGCCTTCTCCCGGGCGCTTCTGAGGGTCGTGCGGCGGCGGGGACGGTGGGTGGCCTACACCAAGAGCGCCGACGGGGTGACGACCCTGCTCGCCCAGATGGGCCTCCACGACGCCGTGTTGGAGTACGAGGCCAGGGCCGTACTCGGCGAGGCGAAGGCCAACGCCAACCGCGTCACCAACTTCGACGCGGCCAACGCCGGGCGTACGGCGGTAGCCGCCGCCCGCCAGCAGCGGGCCCTTGAGACCCTCGATCCCGGAGCTCTCCCCCCGGCGCTCAAGAAGATGCTCGAGCTCAGGCTCGAGCACCCGGACGCCTCGCTCGAGGAGCTCGCACGACTCGGGGATCTCTCCAAGAGCGCCGCCAATCACCGCCTGCGGCGGTTGATAGCCATCAGCTCTCAGCGGTCAGCTAGGTAGAGTGCGGCAGACCGAAGGCGGTCCGAATAGAACTTCGGAGGCTGATGGCCGAAAGCTGATGGCCGATCGCTCGAAATGTTAGTCGGCAGGGATTTTGGGCACAATAATCCGTGTTGGTAGCAAGCCAGAGATAGGAGAGAAAGTGGCAGTAAGGGTAGGCATAAACGGTTTCGGTCGTATCGGCATGCTGACCGCCAAAGCTGCGATAGAGCGCAGCGACGACGACATCGAGATCGTGGCGATCAACGACCTGATGCCGATGCAGAGCCTGGCGCTCCTGTTCAAGCGCGACTCCACCCACGGCATCTGGCCCGAGAATGTCGAGCTGGACGGCAGCATCCTGCACGTGGGCAGCCGCGAGATCAAGACCTTCGCCGAGCGCGAGCCGGCCCGGATCCCCTGGGGCGACGTGGGCGCCGACATAGTCGTGGAGTCCACCGGCGTGTTCACCGACGGCGAGAAGGCCGCGGCGCACATAGAAGGCGGCGCCAAGAAGGTAGTCATCTCCGCCCCTGCCAAGAACGTGGACGCCACCTTCGTCTACAAGGTAAACCACGACTCCTACGTCCCGGAGCAGCACAACGTCGTCTCCAACGCGAGTTGCACCACCAACTGCATCATCCCGATGGTCAAGGTGCTTCAGGACAACTTCGGTATCGAGACGGGCTACATGACCACGGTCCACGCCTACACCAACGACCAGAGCCTCCTCGATGCGGCCCACAAGGACCCGCGGCGGGCGCGGTCGGCCCCCAACAACGTCGTCCCGACCTCCACGGGCGCCGCGCGAACTGCGGGTGTGATCTACCCCGAGTTGCAGGGCAAGGTCGACGGCATGGCGATGCGTGTGCCCGTCGCCGACGGCTCGGTGACGGACTTCGTCGCCCGGCTCAACACCGAGGCGTCCGTGGATGAGGTGAACGACGCCTTCAGGCAAGCCGCCAGCGGTGAGCTCTCCGATATCCTGGAGTACTCGGAGGCCCCCATCGTCTCCAGCGATATTGTCGGCAACGCGGCGAGCTGCATCTTCGACTCTGTTCTGACCATGTCCATCGGCAACAGCGTCAAGGTGCTCGGCTGGTACGACAACGAGTGGGGCTACTCCAACCGGACCGTGGACCTGGTCCAGTATATAGGCGAAAGGCTGTAGAGCGCGCAGCAGCCTGCGGCCTCCGCTTGTCTAGCTAGGAGGGCGCGGTTCGTCGTTCCGCAGCCACTCGAGAGAGCTTCTGCCGGCAATAAGTCTCGCATAGCGCAGCTGGACATGAGCCTCAGGGGCGGAAAAGCTGACTCGCTGAGAAGCTGGCGACCGAAGGGAGGCTCATGAACAAGCGGAGCGTTAGGGATCTCGACATGCAGGACAAACGTGTCCTCGTACGCGTGGACTTCAACGTGCCGGTCAAAGACGGAGAGGTTACGGACGACACGCGCATCCAGCGGGCGCTGCCGACGATCCGTTACCTCCTCTCGAACGGGGCACGGCCCATCCTGATCTCCCACCTCGGCCGGCCCAAGGGCGAACCCGACCCGCACTACGCCATGGACCCCGTCGCCGAGAGGCTAGAAGAGCTGCTGGGCGAGCCCGTGCTCAAGCTCGACGCTGTGGTGGGCCCCGAGGTCGAAGAACAACTGGACAACTGGGACGGACGGGGCGTCGTGCTGCTCGAGAACTCCCGTTTCTACCCCGGCGAAACAGAGAACGATCCCGAGTTCGCCGGGCGGCTCGCTTCCCTCGCCGACCTCTACGTAGACGACGCCTTCGGCGCCGCCCACCGCGCGCACGCCACCACCGTCGGCGTAGCCGAGAGGCTCCCCGCCGCAGCGGGGCTGCTCCTCGAGGAGGAGGTTGACTACCTCGACGGGGTGCTAGAGGACCCCGAGCGGCCGTTCGTCGCCATCCTCGGTGGGGCGAAGGTCTCGGACAAGCTCGGCGTTATAGAGAGCCTGCTCGAGGTGGCGGACACCCTGCTCATCGGGGGCGCCATGTGCTTTACGTTCTTCAAGGCGCAGGATCACGAGGTCGGCCACTCCCTTCTCGAGGACGACTACCTGGAGGAGGCGAGGCGCCTCATGGACGAGGCGGGCGACAAACTCGTGCTCCCCGTGGACGTGGTGGTCGCCGACAGGATGGAGGAGGGCGCCGGGAGTGAGACGGTCGGCGTGGACAGCATCCCATCCGACAAGATGGGCCTCGACATCGGTCCGCGCACCGTCGAGCTCTTCGAAAAACGCATCTCGGTTGCGAGGACCACCTTCTGGAACGGTCCGATGGGCGTCTTCGAGATCGAGACCTTCGCTAGGGGCACCGAGGGCGTCGCCCGCGCCGTCGCCGCTGCCAGCGAAAGAGGCGCCACGAGCGTCATCGGGGGTGGCGACTCGGTCGCCGCCGTCAGGAAGCTCGGGCTCGAAAACCGGATGAGCCACATCTCAACCGGTGGTGGAGCCTCCCTGGAGTACGTCGAGGGCAAGGAGCTGCCCGGTGTGGCGGCCCTGCCGGAGAGAGGAGCGTGACGATGGCACGGCGGCCGATGATGGCGGCGAACTGGAAGATGAACAAGACCGTTCGGGAGGCGCAGGAGTACACGGCGGCGCTCCTGCCCCGCGCCGCCGACGCCGCGGGCGTGGACGTAGCCGTCTTTGCCCCGTTCACCTGCCTCTCCGAGGTCGCCAGGATGACCGAAGACTCGGCAGTCATCGCCGGGGCGCAGAACTTCTACCCCGAGGACTCCGGGGCCTTTACCGGGGAGGTCTCGGCGCAGATGCTGCTAGACGTGGGGGCGCGCTCCGCGATCGTGGGTCACTCCGAGCGTCGCGAGCTCTTCGATGAGTCCGACGCGCTGGTCGCCAGAAAGGCCGCGAAGGCCGTCGAAGAGGGCCTCCTGCCGGTGGTGTGCGTGGGGGAGACCAAGGAGGAGCGCGACGCCGGGGGCATGTGGGACAAGTGCTCGGGGCAGATCCAGCGGGTGATGGAGGAGTTGGACGATGTTGATGGGGAGAGCGTCGTCTTCGCCTACGAGCCTATCTGGGCCATCGGAACGGGGGATACCGCCACGCCCGACGATTGCCAGGACGCGATCGGCAAGATCCGGACCCTGCTAAGAGAGATTAGAGGCGACGACTTCGCCGACGCCGTCCGTATTCTCTACGGCGGCTCCGTAAAGCCGGACAACGTGGCGGAGATCATGGTGCAAGAAGACGTCGATGGCGCCCTGGTGGGCGGGGCGAGCCTGGAGGTCGAGAGCTTCATGCAGCTGGTCGAGGCCGCCCGGCAGACCCTCCCCTCCGAGAGGTGATGGAGCAGCCGCAAAACGTGTGATAGAGTAAGCGCATGGTATACGTATTGGCTTTCTTCCACACCATGCTCTGCATCGCCCTCATCGGGCTCATCCTCCTGCACTCCGGCAAGGGCGGGGGGCTCTCGTCCTCGCTCGGCGGCGGGATCGGCGGAACCTTCTCCGGGACGACCATAATGGAGAAGAACCTGACCCGGTTGACCCTGGTCGTGGTCGCGCTCTTCGCCCTGACCAACGTGGCCCTGATCTTCCTGGGATAATGGCTTCAGGTGTCAGGCTTCAGGGAGAACTGAAACCTGAAGCCTGACACCTAGAAAGAAGGACTCGCCCGGGGAGGATGGGGAGAACAGGCGAGTCCTGTTCGAATTATACACCCGATGTATGCCCGCGAGTATTAAGGTTTGCTTACGCCGGAGGTTTTGCGTTGGGAGACTCGGGTGTCGGAGGGGGGACTCGAACCCCCACCCCCTTATCGGGGACTAGGCCCTCAACCTAGCGCGTCTACCAGATTCCGCCACTCCGACAGGGTGGGCCGACAGAGTATACGAGACACATATATTGCGGTCAACGTTGTAAACTGCCTGGCGCGGTGCGACCTTCGAACGTCACGGGAACGCTTGGAGACGACTGGCCGGTCAACTTCGCCCACCGCGGAGCCTCGGCGCGGGCCCCGGAGAACACTCTGGAGGCCTTCCGGCTGGCGGTTGAGGCGGGAGCCGGTGGGCTGGAGCTCGACGTCCACATGACCCTCG
>JALYGY010000124.1 GCA_030776865.1 Actinomycetota bacterium
GAGCGGGTCGAGGTCCTCACACAGGTGTGCGTGGATGAGCTGCTGGACGCCTTCGGGCTGGGCGCGGGGGTCCTTTGTCGCCGCCCTTTGGAGCTGCTCTCCCGGGTACCGGCGAGGCGTCTGGCGCGCCAGGTCGCGACCTACGATGAGGTCGTAGGCGAGTCCGGGCTCGCGGCAGGCGGCGCCTGGGCGCTGGGGCGGATGGCCCGGCACGTGGCGGTCGAAGCCCGGGAGAACGTACCGCCCGAAGGTCCCTTGCTACTCGTCGCGAACCACCCTGGACTGGCCGACGCCCTCGCCCTCTTCGCCACGGTGCCGAGGCGAGGTCTGCGGGTGGTGGCCGCCGAGAGGCCGTTTCTGGCAGCGCTACCGAACACCTCGCGGTACCTGATACCCGTATCCGAAACGTCCCCGACAAAGCGGTTCGAGGCCGTTCGCTCTGTTACGCGGCACCTCAAGCGCGGCGGAGTGGTTCTGACCTTCCCCGGCGGGAAGATCGAACCGGACCCGGCGGTGCTCCCCGGCGCGGTCGAGGCGCTGGAGCGCTGGTCGGAGAGCCTGGACCTCTTTGCGCGTCTCGTGCCGGGCCTCACGATCGTCCCGGCCGTCGTCAGCGGCGTACTCTCCCCCACCGCCCTGCGGAACCCCCTCACCTTCGTGCGCCGCCGAGCCCGCGACCGGGAGTGGCTCGCCGCCTCGATCCAGATGATGACGCCCACGCTGCGACAGGTCCATACCAGGGTCGCGTTTGGACGACCCGTTCGCGTCGAAGACCTCCCCCACAGGACGGTCAGAGAGGCGGTGCTTGAAGAGGCGCGGCACCTGATCGAACACCGCGGGGTCCGGTAGCTCCGATGGGTTTCCGGCGATCCGCTGGCCTCCTGCGCTCGATTTTTATCTACTACGGCGTCCCGGGGCGCAACCGCGCCCTGAGGCGCTTCTACGCCCAGTTCGTCCGTCCCGGCGACCTCTGCTTCGACATCGGCGCCCACGTGGGCAACCGTCTGCAGGCCTTATCCAGGTTGGGCGCGAGCGTCGTCGCCCTCGAGCCACAACCACAGTGCATGCGCCTGTTGCGCCGCTGGTACGGTCATCACCCCAATATCGAGCTGGTCGAGCAGGCCGTGGGGGGCGCGGGCGGCACCCGGACCCTCTTCGTCAGCGAGCGCACGCCCACGGTGACGACCCTCTCTCGAGATTGGATCGGGGCCGTGGGAGCCACGCCCGGGTTCGCCGGGGTGCGCTGGGACCGCGGCATCCCCGTGCGCGTCACCACCCTCGATGAGCTGATCGCCCGGTACGGCGAGCCAGCCTTCTGCAAGATCGACGTCGAAGGCACCGAGCTCGACGTGTTGCGCGGCCTGTCGCACCCGCTCAAGGTCCTGTCTTTCGAATACATCCCAGCCGCGATCGACATCGCTTTGGGGTGCGTCAGCCGCCTCGGCGAGTTGGGCCGGTACGAATACAACCTCTCAACCGGTGAGCTGTCGCGCCTGCGGTCGTCCGTCTGGCTAGGCCCCACCCAGATGGCAGCCCTCCTGCGGCGCATGTCAACTAGCGAGCGATCCGGTGACGTATACGCCCGTCGGCTCGACCGGGTGGGAGAACAACGTCCGTGACCGCCCAAGAGACCTCCATCGACGCGAAACTCCGGGCTGGCATTGTCCTGCTAACTGTGGCCACGGCCCTTATCCACCTCCAGCTCGCCTTTCCCGACCCCGCGTTCATCCTCAACGGCCTCGGGTACCTTACGCTGCTGGCCGTACTGTACTTGCCGATCCCGCGGGTGGCGCGATACCGGAGCATCGTGCGGTGGGCTTTGATCGGATACACGGCGCTGACGATCTTTCTCTGGACCCTGTTGGGGGCGCGTACCCCGATTGGGTACATCGACAAGATCATCGAAATCTTGCTGATCCTTCTGCTCCTGGTCGAAGCGCGCCGCTCGGATTAGCTCGAAAGGTTTTGAGGTTGCAGACATCAGGCATCAGGCTACAGGTAAACCCCTGAAGCCTGATGCCTAGCTCTAGGCAACCCACCGCCAGGTGGTGAACAGCGCGGTGAGCGCCACGCCCGTGCCCGCGCTAAAAAAGAGCCAGAGCACGAGAACGGCCTTGCTGCGCGAGAGCAGGTATCCGAGCACGAGGAAGATCGGGAACGCCCCGAGCACGAAGCGCGGCAGGCTCATGAGCGGGAAGGAGGGAGCGGGCGTTAGGACCGGCAGCAGAACCACGAGAAAGGTGTAGAGAGAGAGTCCCGGCGGCAGCACGACGAACCCGACGGCCAGGACGATCAGGAAGAGGATCAGGAACGCGAAGTTGAGCGTGTTCGAGGCCTCGAGCGCCGGGCTGGCCGAGGTACCGAGGAAGAGTGTCTCGGGGTCGAACAGGTACTTAACCCCATCACGGGCCGCCCGCCAGGCGTCTGCCAGAGTGGTGAAGGGACTCTCGAACTCGCGGCCCCAGTACTCGCCCTGCTGGCGGGCGAAAAGGAGCGGATCTCCGAAGCGGCCCCACAAAAATGCGGCGTATCCCAGGAGACCAGCCGGGATCAGGGCTATCCCTGCGAGCCCCTTGAGGCCGAACTCCCGCCGGCTACGCAGCCACACAAAGAGGAGAGGGATCACCAGGATCACCCCGAGGTTGCGGGTCGCGGCGGCTAGAGATCCCAGGAGCCCGGCGAGCAGCAAGTTGCGTCGCACGCGGGTAGCCCAGAAGGCGCCGGTAGAGAGCGCGAGAAAGAGCGCCTCGGTGTAGACGGCGTTCAGGAAGAAGGCCGTAGGGAAAAAGGCAAGGGTCATCGTGGCGGCCCGGGCGGCGCGCAGACCGTAGAGATCCTCCCCGATGCGGTAGAGAAAGAAGAGCGCGAGAAGGGTGGCCGAGAGCGAGATCAGGACCCCCCACAACACCGGGGCGTCCCCGATGCCCGACCTCATGAGCATCGGATAGAGCGGGAAGAAGGCGGTCGAGGTCGGCGCCATCCCACCATAACCCTCCATGGCTATCTCCGAATACCACGCACCGTCCCAGTGGGCCCAGTAATTCAGAGAGCCGGGCGGCTCCAGCGGATAGCCCGCCGGTGTCGCCCGGGGGAGGAAGGCGGCAGCTAAAGATCCAGCCCCCAGAAATAGCAACCTCGATGCGGCGAAGACCGTCAGAACGAAGAGCCAGGTCTCCCGGGTCGAGGACTCCTCAGTAGCGAAGGTTCGGGCCACGGCTTATAGCCCACCAGGCTGCGCAGAAGGCGAGAACGCAGAGGAGGAGAACCACGGCGAGCGTGGGGTAAGGGTTCAGGTCGGAGGTCTCCAGGGCAGCGTAGCGCGCGGCGTCCACCATGTGGAAGATCGGGTCGAAGAGCGTCGCTATTCGTAGGGCCGGCGGTAGCATGTCTACCGAGTAGAACACGCCGCCCAAGAAAGCCAAAGGCTGGATGACCACGTTCGAGAGAAAGGAGATGTGGTCGATCCTCGTCGCCAGAGCGCCGACCATGGTGCCTATAGAGGAGAAGGTAAAGGAGGAGAGAACTCCGATCAGGAGCAGGAGCCCGGGGTGCTCGACGGTTATCCCGACGAACGGGGCCCCCACCACGAACACCCCAACGCCCATCGCGAGGCCCCTGAGCGTCCCGCCCAACGAGTAGGCCAGCGCGATCTGGAGGTCGCTCATCGGGCTGATCAGGACCTCGTCTATGTAGCGCTCGCGCTTGGCGTCGAAGACCGACCACGAGGAGTTCATCTGGGAGCCCGTGATCAGGCTCATCAGCGCCACCCCGGGCAGGATGTACTCGAGGTACGGTATGCCGTCCACCTCCCGGATGCGCGCCCCCAAGGCCACCCCGAAGACGACCACGTACAACAGCGACGTCAGAAGCGGCGGGATGATCGTCTGCATCCAGACCCTCGTGAAACGCAGGACCTCCCGTGAGAGGAGCGTCCTGAACGACCTATCTATCAGCACCGCGCCCGACCACCTTCAGGTACACTTCCTCGATATTCTCCGCCCCGAAGCTGTCTTTCAAGCCAACGCTCGTGTCCTGCGCCACGATCCTGCCGCCGGAGATGAGCGCGATCTCCTCGCACAACTCCTCCGCCTCTTCGAGATAGTGTGTCGTCAGCAGTATCGTCAGCCCGCCGCGGTTGAGCTCCCGGATGTACTCCCACAGAGAGTAGCGCAGTTCCACGTCCACCCCGGCCGTCGGCTCGTCGAGGAACAATACTCTAGGGTCGTGCATGAGGGCGCGGGCGAACATGACCCGTCGCTTCATACCGCCGGATAGGGTGTTGACCCTGTCCTTGCGCTTGTGGGTAAGGGCGAAGCGCTCGAGCAGCTCCTCGGTTCTCTCTTTGGCCTTCGCTTTCGGGACGCCGTAGTACCCTGCGTGGTAGAGCAGGGTCTCCTCGACGGTCAAGAACTTGTCGAGGTTTATCTCCTGCGGGGAGACCCCGATCATGCGCCGCGCCTCCCGGAACTCCCGGTAGGCATCCCACCCGAACACCTCGACCGTCCCTGAGTCCGGCCGCGCCAGGCTAACGACGCTGTTTATGAGCGTCGTCTTGCCCGCCCCGTTGGGCCCCAGGAGCCCGAAGAACCGACCCGCCTCGACTCTTAACGAAACCCCATCGAGAGCGAGAAGGCCGTTGGAGTAGGTCTTCTTCAGCTTCTCGATCTTGAGGGCAGAAACCCCGCTCATCCGAGCACCCCCCGCGCCGCCTTCTCCCCGGAGAGCATCGAGCCGTTTATGGAGGAGTCCTCGGTGTACTCCCCAGCGAGGAAGAGGTCCGGCGTCGCTGTGCGGTTCTGGGGAAGGGTCTCGTGGATGCCCGGTGGCTGGGCGAACTGGCCGTAGGGGATGCGGCGGAGCGTCAGGGGCCGGAAGTCCGCGTCCGGGTACCACTCGCTGAGGTCCTCGATGCCCCGGCGGTAGAGCTCGTCGTCCGGGAGGTTCAGGCCGCTCAGCGCCACGGCGTAGAGCAGGTTGCGCCCGAGCGGGGCGTAGCGCTCGGAGATGCCGCTGATCTCCACGGCGTTGTTCACGAACGCATCTCCTTCGGGGTTGAGCAGGATCTTCTTCCCACTCCCTACCCCGCTCGTTTCGTAGTACAAGCACACCTCGCCGACGGTACCCTCGGGGACCGCCTCGCCTGTGAGCTCGCCCGCCACCGGGGCCTCGGTCGCGACTACCACGGCGTCTGCCTCGTGTTCCTCACCGCTCGCCTTCACGCCAGCCACACGATCGCCATCGCGCAGGAGCGAGTCGACGGGGCTGTTCAAAAGTATTGTCCCTATCGGCAGATGGGTCGCGAGTTGCTTGGGGATCTCGCCCATCCCCCGCGCCGGCACCACCGTCCTGCCCGTGGCGAGCATCCGGAACGTGAACCGGAAGACGCGCGAGGAGGTATAGAGGGATCGGCTCAGGAAGACCCCGCCGTAAAAGGGTTTGTAGAAGGAATCTATGTACCGTTTCGAAAGGCCGGAGGACTCCAGGTACTCGAGCGTCGAGGTATCTGCCTCGCCCTCCTGCCCGCCGGCGAGGTTCTTCACCGCGAGTTCAACGGTACGCAGCTTGTCCTGGAAAGTCGCGGCGTCCGAGAGCAGGGTCGGCATGAGCGCCTTCGGGTCCCGCAGAGGGTAGGAGAGCACGCTCTTCTCGCGACCCCGGTGGATGATCGCGCCGGGGTCGAAGACCCGAAGGTCGAGCCTGGCGTGATCCAGGTGCCTCCTGGCAACCGGGTACGCGGTGAAGTAGACCTGGAATCCCCGGTCGAGCAGGAAGCCATCCTTCTCGTCCGTGCGTACCCGGCCGCCGACACCGTCCGACGCCTCGAAGACGGTAACCTCAGCGCCGCCCTCTCTTAATACTTTCGCGCAGGTGAGGCCGGCCAGCCCGGCCCCGACGATGATCACTTTCATACGGCAGAGAGTTTACTCGCAAGAGGCGGGTGCGACCAAGAGAGCGTTCACACCGCTCTAGTTCCGCTCCTCGAACTCCAGCCGCACCCTGTGATCCCCATCCAGCCTCAGGGCGGCGGAGTAGGGCTTCCCGGCCTTGCTCCTGAAGCCTTTGAGCTCTTTGGTGCGGCCTCTCCTCAGGAGTTGCTTTGCCTGGGACTCGCTCAGGCGTTTGCCGGAGATCTGCTTCCAGATGGCGAAATCGCAGCCGCTCGCCCTCCAGGCCGAGCAGGAGTAGGCCTTCTTTGTCTCGACGACCGCAGACCCGCACTTGGGGCAAGCCCCGAGCGGCTCCCGGTTGCGGGGGTAAGACGGAGACGCCAGCTTCTCCCCGCTCATGGTGCGCACCTCCTCGACCAGAGAGGTGGTGAAGCTCTTTATGTCGGCCATGAAGTCGGGGCGGCGTTCTGCGCCCTGCTCCATCTTCGCGAGGCGTTCCTCCCAGCTGGCCGTGAGCTCGGGGGAGGAGAGCTGGCTCTTCTGTAGGAGCGAGACCAGGGCCCGCCCCTTGGGTGTAGGGATGAGTATTTTTCTCTCTCGTTCTACATAGCCGACCTTTATGAGCCGTTCGATGATCGCCGCGCGGGTAGCCGGGGTGCCGAGCCCGGAGTCCTTCATCGCCTGCCTGAGCTCCTCATCCTCGACGAACTGCCCGGCCGTCTCCATCGCCCCGAGCAATGCAGCCTCCGAGTATCTGGGCGGCGGCTTGGTCTCCCCCTCTTTGATACCAACCTTCGCCACGGACCACTCCTGGCCCACCTCGACCGGAGGCAAGACCGGAGGCTCCTTCTCCTTTTTGCCGCCGACCCCGTCCGGGTAGAGGGCGCGCCACCCCGCCTCGAGCACGACCCTCCCCTTGCTCAGGAAGGTCTCTTTCTTCACCTCGGTTACCACGGTGGTGTTCTCGAAGCGGGCCGCCGGGAAGAAGACGGCGAGAAAGCGCCGCGCCACCAAGTCGTAGACCTTCGCCTCGTCGGGCGGCAGCTCCCCAGAGAGCTTCTTACCCGTCGGAACTATGGCGTGGTGGTCCGTCACCTTGGCGTCGTCCACGATGCGTTTGTTGGTAGGAAGCTTCGGTAACTCCAGAAGCCTCTCGACGAACGGGGCCAACTCGGGAAGCGCCCCGCACGACTCGACCCGTTTCTTGAGGCCGGCGACCAAACTCCTCGAGAGATATCGGCTCGAGGTGCGAGGGTAGGTGATCAGCTTCCTTCCCTCGTAGAGGGACTGCGCGGCGCGCAGCGTGCGCTCGGCAGTGAAGCCGAACTTCGCGTTGGCGTTGCGCTGCAGCTCGGTCAGGTCGTAGAGCAGCGGCGGCTTCTCGGTGACGATCTTCGTCTCCGCCTTTCTTACGACTCCGGTGCCGCCACGTACCTTCGCCGCAACCTCCTCGGCGGCTCTTTGCTCCTCGAGACGGTTTAGTTTGGCTCTAAACCACATACCATCGTAGCTCTCTCCGTCGCGAGCAAAGCGGGCGTGGACGGTCCAAAACTTCTCGGGTTTGAAGTCCTCTATCTCCTTCTCGCGGTCCACGAGGAGCCTCAGGGTGGGGGTCTGGACGCGGCCGACGGAGAGGACGTTGCCCACCGTCCCGAACCTCACCGAGTAGGCGCGTGTAGCGTTCATGCCAACGATCCAGTCCGCCTCGCCGCGGCTACGCGCGGCGTCTTCGAGGGGCTTCATGGAGCCCCCATCGCGCAACGAGTCGAATCCCGCGCGGATCGCCTCGGGGGTGAGGGAGGAGATCCAGAGTCTAAGGACCGGCTTCTTGCAACCGGAGAGCCCGTAGAGGTGGGCGAAGATGAGCTCCCCCTCCCTCCCCGCGTCGCAGGCGTTGACGACCTCGGTGAAAAGGGGGTCTCGCAGGAGTCCCTTGATGACGGCGAACCGCTCGCGGGTCTTGTGGTTGACCCTGACCTTGAACCTCTCGGGCAGGATAGGCAGGGTCTCCAGGCGCCACTTCTTGTACTGCTCGCCGTAGGCGTCGGGGGGGGCGAGCTCTGCCAGGTGCCCGAGCGCCCACGTCACCGTCCAGCCCTCGCCGACGAGGGCGCCTCTCACTCGGCGGTGTTTGCCTAGAGCGCCTGCTATGTCGCGCCCGACGGAAGGCTTCTCGGTGACGATGAGCCGCATGAAAAAAGTATACGGGAGAGAGGCGGGATGACAGCGGTGAGGTTCGCCACGGACGCGCCGGATCGGGTGGGTCAGTGCAAGGAGGCGGTGAAGAAACCTCTCCGGCGCAAGCCGCGCTGGGGGTTTTCGTCATGTGCTAAGGAAGCCTCTGATCGCTTCTACGGTCGTTTTCGGGGCGGAGTAGAGGATGTCGTAGTGGTTGGTGTTCCCGACCTCTACGAGGGCACAGTGGGGGATGATCTCCCGCATCCGCCGGGCGTCCGGCGGGGGAAGTATGAAGCCTTTATCGGGTCCGGCGAGGCCGACGGTCGAGAGTAGTACGAGGGTCGGGCACCCGATGCGAGGCCACAGCTCCGAGAGCGGGTAGCCTTGCATCTTCTCCCGGTCTTCCGTGACTGTTTCGAGGTCGGCGTGGTGGCGCCACCCACCGCCTTCGGACCGTACGTCGCCAGCGAAGTACCGCTCGAGGTCTTCGTCCCAGCGGTCTTCGAAGACGGGGAGGCTCTTGAGGTACTCGACGTACGCCTCGCGGGAGGGGTAGGTCAGTTCGAGCCGTTCGACGACCGGCGAGAGCAGGGCGTCCACCTCGTCGGTGACGTCGGAGCCGCCGTCTATGAGTACGAGTTTGTCGACCCTATCGGGGTGGTTGGCTGCGAGGTAAACCCCGATCATCGCCCCGAGAGAATGCCCGACGAAGGCGACTTTCTCGAGCCCCTCTCGATCCATGAGCGCGACGATGTCCGCGGCGTGGGCCGGTATTCCGCCCTTGCCTTCCATCCTCCCAGTGGCCCCCCGGCCCCGGAGATCCACCACCAGGAGGCGCCAGCCCGTCAGCCCTCTCGCCTCCAGCTCCTCGGCGAGCGCGCGGAAGGCGTCGGCACGTCCGGTGAGGCCGTGGACCAGCAGAGCCGTGTTCGCAGCGTCCGGATCCCCCCAGAAGACGGTGTTCAGGTCGGCGGGCGCGTCGGTCACAGGAGCAGCTCCTCTCCTTAGGTTGAACCTAGGATTCCTCGAGGTCGCCCGTGAGCACCGGTCTTGCGGCGCTCATGCGCGGTTCCCTGGGGAACTTCTCCAGTGTGATGCCCACCTGCTGGTAATCGCTGGCTCGCTCGGGCACGCTCATGTAGAGCGTCTCCCGGCCCCGGGCGTCCACTGTGAAGGTGCCCGCGCTGACGCGTCCACCCTCCTCTCCGAACCACAGCTCGTAGTACTCGTTGGGCCCTGGCCGGGGCAGTCCCCACACCTCTAGCTCTGCCTGGGCGTTGGGGTTGTCTTCCCGCACCCGGAGTTCTCCACCCGCCCCGGGGGCCAGGTCGGTCGATTCCAGGGTAGCGGAGGCTACCTCGTCCGTCCCGAAGAACCCGGTCGAGTACAGCACTCCCAACACGGTGAGTGCGCAGAGAACGGCCGCCGCCACTACGAGCGGAACCCGGCGCGTTTCGCGGCGCGGCATCCCCATCAAGACGCGACTCTTGAGCTCTTGCGGCGGCCGTTCGGTGGCGTTCGCGAGGTCCGCCAGGCGTTCGTGAGCGAGGCGGAGATCGCGCGCCTCCTCCCTGCACGACGCGCACTCGTCGAGATGCTCCTCGACCTCACGTTCATCCTCCGGGTCGAGGGCACCCATGATGTACGGCCCGAGAAGATCCCTCACCTCCGGGTGCTCGCTCATCGGCACCTCACCCACCCTCGTCCGTGAGCATGCTCTCGCGCAGGGCGCGCAGCGCCGCCGTCGTCCGGCTCTTGACGGTCCCAAGAGGTGTGTTCGTCAGGCGGGATATCTCTCTCTGCGAGAGGCCCTGGAAGTACGCGAGGATCAGCACCTCCCGATGGATCTCGGGGAGCCGCGAGAGTTCCGCGGCCACGTCGAAGTTCCGCGAGAGCGCGCCGGTTGTATCCTCCTCCCCTATCTCGGAGTGCGACGCGCTATCCACGGTCCGGACCCGAGCGCGGCGGCGGCGGATCAGGTCCGTCGCACGGTTGCGGGTGATGCGATACACCCAGGTAGCGAAGCTCGCCCGCGAGGGGTCGAAACCCGCAGCGCTCCGCCACACGGCGGTGAAGACGTCCTGAACGAGGTCCTCCGCGAGCGCCCTATCCCCCAGGTATCGCACCCCCGCACCGTAGATCAGGCCCGCGTAACGGTCGTACAGCTCGGAGAGGGCACGCTCGTCCCCGGACTGGGCTAGCCGCCGCACCAGAACCTCGTCCGCGACGTCGTTCATTCCGAGCCTTCTATAAGAGCCACCACCACAAATGATAGCCGGTTCTTCACCCGTCCGCGCGAGCGGAGGTCCGACGCTCAAGACGCCCCTATGATCACGTCCGCAATCATCAAGAGGGTATACGCCCACATCGGCCTTTCGGATGATCGACCGCCGGTAACTCGTGTTGCGATAGAATAAGAGAGGCTAAGGCAAAGGGAGGTCGGGTGCAGCCGGATCTTTCGAAAGAGGAGCTTCGAGCCGTCGCACAACGCCCTGCGAGCGGCTCGCCCATGAACTTCCTGCGCGACCTCAGGAGCTTGCTCAGGTTCCAGGCGCTCAAGGCCACCGTGCAGGAGTTCCAGCGCGACGACGCCCTGGGGCTCGCGGCGCAGCTCGCCTACTACCTGATCCTGGCCCTCTTCCCCTTTATCCTGGTTCTGGTCTCGCTCATGGGCACCTTCGGGAGCGAGGAACTCGCCTCCGAGGTCCTCGGTTACTTCCGGCAGGTCATGCCGGAAGAGGCGTACAAGATCATAGAGACCTTTACCGGCGACATCATCAGCGGAGACGCCAAGGCGCCGGGCCTGCTGTCGTTCGGTATCCTCTTTACGATCTGGGCCGCCTCCGGCGCCTTCGCCGCCCTCATAAGCGCCCTGAACCGGGCCTACGACGTACAGGAGACGCGCCCCTTCTGGAAGGTGCGTGGGATCGCGATCCTCATGACGCTGGGGCTCTCCGTCCTGATCCTCATCGGCGTTTTGCTCCTTGTCCTGGGGCCCCAGATCGGCGCGACCATCGCCAACCTCTTCGGGCTCGGCGACCTCTTCCTGCTGGTGTGGGGCATCGCACGCTGGCCCGTGGCGCTCCTCTTCATGGTCTTCACGGTCGCCCTGCTCTACTACTTCGCCCCCGACGTGGATCAGCCGTTCCGCTGGATCACGCCCGGCGGCCTGATCGGGGTGCTGCTCTGGGTGCTCGCCAGCGTGGCCTTCAACTTCTACGTCTCGAACTTCGGCTCCTACAACAAGACCTACGGCGCTATCGGGGCCGTGATCGTGCTGCTCCTCTACCTCTACATCTCCTCGCTGACCATCCTCTTCGGCGCCACGCTCAATGCCACCCTGGTCAGGATGAAAGAGGAGATTTCCGGCGAGCAGATCCTCGACGCCAAACCCGCCAACGAGAAACCGGAGATCCTCGACGAAGAGAGCCTCGATGAGGTCCAGAAAGAGAGCTGAAGAACCAGCGCCCCAGCCCTTTCTGGTATAATCCACTCCCTCAAGGAGGAGTGGCCGAGTGGTTGAAGGCGGCACCCTGCTAAGGTGTTATACCTCTTAACGGGGTATCGAGGGTTCGAATCCCTCCTCCTCCGCTTCGGAAACTTCTTGTTTGCAGGACAAACGTCGAGGCGATGAAGAGGGCCGGGACTCCTCCCGGCCCTTACTACACCAACGAGTACACCAACGCCCCTCAGCGGGAGCTTTTTTCAGGATAAGGCGGCCTCCATCGCGGCGGCGGTCTGCTCCCCCATGCCGGGCAGGACATGACTGTAGCGGTCAAGCGTCATGGCTACCGAAGCGTGCCCCATTAGCTCTTGCACCAGTTTGGGATGGTGGCCGCGG
This sequence comes from Actinomycetota bacterium, assembly GCA_030776865.1. Lineage (GTDB taxonomy): Bacteria > Actinomycetota > Rubrobacteria > Rubrobacterales > Rubrobacteraceae > JALYGY01. The sequence continues at coordinate 11,908 of JALYGY010000124.1, forward strand.
GAGAGTAGCAGCGTGGCGCACGTATGGCGGAGGTCATGAAAGCGTATATCTGGCAGTCCCGCCTTCTTGAGGAGTGGCTTAAACGAGGCCGTAGCGACGTTGCGAAAGTCCAAGAGCTTGCCAGCCGTAGTACAGAAGACGAGGTCGTTGTTCTCCCACAGGTAGCCGAGCTTGAGCCGTTCGGCGTTCTGTACTGCCTTGTGAGATTTGAGAGCTTCTACGGCGCGCTGCGTGAGCCTTATGCTGCGACCCTTGCCGCTCTTCGGAGTGGTGAAGGTAGGGCCGGACTTGGCTTGTGACTTGGTGCGCCTGACGTGTAAGGTTTCGGCGTCGAGGTCCATGTCTTCCCATTTGAGGCCTAGGAGTTCCCCGATCCTAAAGCCCGCCGTGACAGCGAGCACGTAGAGGGCTTCGAGACGGTTGCCGCAGGCCACCTCGAGGATCCGCTTGGCCTGCTCGGCATCCAGAGGGTGTATCTCTTCGGGGTTCGGCTTCGGAGGCGTCATAGCCTTGCAGACGTTGCGAGGTATGATCCCCCACTTGACAGCCTGCTCCAGGGCCTTGTGCAAGATACCGTGCATCAGGCGGACGGTACCGGATGCGAAGCCGGCGTCGAGCTTCTGCTCGTAGAAGTACTGCACGTGGTCGGGGGCCAGGTTCTTGACCTTCCTGTGTCCCAAGGCGGGCTTTATGTGATTGCGGATCATGCGCTCGTAACTCTCGTAGGTTGAAGGCTTGACGGAGCCTTTGACCGAACCGTTCAACCAGCGGTCCAGGTACGCAGAGAGCGTCTGATCCTCACCTTCGAACACGAGGCCCTTGTTCCGGTTCGAGAGCGCCTCGATGAGCTTCTCGGCGACCTCCTCGCGTTCCTTGCCGTAGATCGTCTTGCGCTTGGTCCCAGTGGGCGACTGCACTGTGTAGCGGGCCATGTAGAGGCTGCTCTTCTTGTGGCGGGTGATGCCGCCCTCGCCGTTGCCGCGCTTCTTCGACATCTTCTACTCCTCTCCCTTCATTAGCTCTTTGGGCTCCACGCCGAGGGCGTTCGCCAGCTTGCGGATGGTCGAAAGACGAGCGGGCCTGTTTCCGTTCTCCAGGTTGTTTATGGTGGCGAAGGTCACGCCACTCCTCTCACCCAAGGCTCGCAAGGAGAGTGCCCGCTGCACCCTAAGCTCCCTTAGCCTTTCCCCATCGACCTCGAAGCTCATCCGCATGCCGACACTATACCATAACTAAATGATAACATTAATGAGTAGAGTACAGGCGAAGCGAACAGAGCAGATCGCGCCTGAAGGGCGCGAGCGCGTAAGCAGCTCCAATCCCGCGGCGCCTGATCCGCGTCCTATAATCCTATGGGCGGAGATGCTCGCGGAGGGTCAGAGCGTAGAGGAAGCCCTGAGTAGCGGCTCCACGCTTGCCCCGAACTCCAACTACCTGCCATAATCGGACATTACTCTTGCGGCGCCTGTCGGCTTGCGGCGCGGCGCTCGGTGGCGTCCTTCGCTCGGTCGTAGTTTGTGCCGAGGATCTCGAGTACCACCGAGACGTCCTCCTGGTCCTCCAGCGGGTAGCTTATGTAGCCTTTCACCCCGGCACGATGCGCACGAGCCCGGCCTCGGGTAAGGATGTCCTCGCGCATCTCGCTCGTGACGGGGAGATCGGCTATCCGGTCGTGGTGGATGTGCCCGATCTCGCGCTTGCCGTAGCGGAATGAGGTGGCGCCGAACCTGCCGGACTCGGAGGTCACGCCGGGCCAGCCAAGCACCTCGCGCTCGACCATCGTAAGTAGTTCGTCATTCATTATTAGGTTCCTCCTCGTGCGATAGGGTAGCGGCCATAGGCCGTTGAGTCCGGGAAAGAGCCGTCTATGTACCGGGATTCCTCCTGGGGTTTGGTTGTGAGTAATGCACAGGGTGGCACGGAGAAGGGCCGTACGCATCATGCGAAAGCACGGTTTTTTACCTGTACCTTTGTACGGTTTGCGCGAAGCGCATTCACCCAACGTCGGGGAAGATGAATTCTGCGAACTTCGCCTCTACGGAGTTCTCAGAAGTTGTGTCCGGTCGGCCTGTCACCTGGGCCGACCCGGCAAAGCTAACCCTCCCCTCTCCGAACGTCGGGCGGACCGAGCAACGACGCGATGATGGCTCCGGCTATCATCATTCCCGCCGTCGCGTAGAGGGCCGGGTAGTAGGAGCCTAGCAGGTCCACCGAACGCGCCAGGACCATCGGGGCGCCGAAGCTGGCGAGGGCTGCGGCGCTGAACACGCTCGCGTAGACCGCCCCGAGACCCTTCGCGCCGAAGTACGAAGCGACCAACGCCGAGATGGTCCCGTAGCCGCCCCCGTAGCAACTCATCACCACCATGCACAGAGCACAGAAGATAACCAACGACCCTATAGCAAGTGTCGGCATCAGCAAGAACGCCGCGGCCTGCAAGCAGAACATCGCCAAGAACACGGCGCGTCCTCCGATCCTGTCCGATAGGGCCGGCCACAGGAGTCGGCCCACGGCATCCGATGCGGAGATGACCATGATGAAGGCGGCGGCCAGAGCCACCGAGGCACCACCGATCGTGCCGGCCATCACCCTGGCCTCGGAGAGGATGGCGAGACCTGCGGTCGTGTTGAGGAAGAACACGGCCCACAGAGCGTACAGCTGCCAAGTCTTGATGGCTTCGTACAAACGCCAAGCGCCCATTGCCTTCTCCGCGCTATCCGGGCTGGCCGAGTCCCCCGCAAGGCCGACTTCCTCGGGCGCGTATCTGACGAAGCAAGCGGCCCCGCCGATGATGACAGCGTAGATGATCCCAAGGAAGTAGAAGGTCTCCAGCGGCCCGCCCGTCGCTGAAAGGAGCCCCTCCATGAGAGGAACATTGATCATCGGCCCCATGCCGAATCCGATGAACGCCACGCCATAGGCGAACCCCGGCCTCTCGGGAAACCACGACGGGAGTGCCGCGATGGGGGCGATGACGGCGAGCCCCAGTCCGACGGCTGCCAGGAGGCCGTAGGTCAAGTACAGCAAGGGGAGGCTTCCCCCGGCGAAGCTACTCAAGAAGACCCCGAGCCCGTAGAGGAGGCCCCCGGTGACACCGACGGCACGAGGGCCCACCCTGCCCACCAGGACGGCGGAGCCGGAGGCCACCAGCCCGAACACGAGGCTCGAGACGAAGAAGGCGGTGTTGACATCCGTCACGTTCGCGCCATAGAGTTCGGAGAGCGGACGCCGGAAGACGCTCCAGGCGTTGAAGGAACCGAGTCCGGCCATCGTGACGACCGAGGCGGCAGCGACAACCCACCGGTTCAAGAGGCTCCCCCGTCGCGGACAGGGTTGATACGATAGCCGGCAAGGCGAAAAGTCTGCGAGCGCGACATCCTCCGAAGCTATCATGTTATTCACCGGAGTACGTGGAAGGGGTGTTCTCGGAACTTCGCCTGTTTACGATTCTCGGAAGTTCGCCTTAGAAGATTGGACTACACAACACACTCTAGGCGGGTCCTACTCTCCCTTTATATCCTCGTCCCTGATAAGTTGTTCGAGGCGTGCGACCTGCTCGCGGGTTCCGAGGACGATGAGGGTGTCGCCGCCAGAGATCCGGTCCGAGGCCGAGGGGGTAGTGTCGAAGGTGCCCTCCCTGTGGCGGGTGGCGAGGATCATAGCTCCGGTTCTCTCGCCGATCTTCAGCTCGCCGATGGTGTAGTCCGCGATGAACGCGTCCTCCGGCACCCTGAACTCCTCGAGTCTGAACTCGATCCCCTCCTCCCCACGCGTGACGATGTCGAGGAAGTCCACGACCAGGGGCTGGGTCGCGAGCGAGGCGAGCCGCCTTCCGCCAACGGCGTAGGGCGAGAGGGTGCGGTCGGCCCCGGCTATCTCGAGCTTGGCGGCGCTCTCGTCGGAGCTGGCCCGGGCGACGATGTGGAGCTCGGGGTTAAGCTTGCGGGCCGAGAGCACGACGAAGACGTTGTCGGCGTCGGAGTCCACGGCGGCGACGAGGCCCCTGGCCCTCCGGACGCCGGCCTCCTCAAGCACGCCGTCCTCGGAGGCCTCACCGAGCAAGACGAGGCAGCCCTCCGCCACGCACTCCTCGACCGTCTCGGGTTCCTGCTCGATGATGACGAAGGGTACGTCGTCGAGGGCGAACTCCGCAGCCACCTGGCGGCCGACCCG
>JALYGY010000125.1 GCA_030776865.1 Actinomycetota bacterium
GCCGACGGAGGTCTTGGGGAGGGCGGCGCCGGTGGTGGTCTGGAGGTACTCGCGGAGGCTCTCGGCGCTCCTCAAGACCTCGTCGCGGCGGTTCTCATAAGCGTCGGCGAGGCTGAGGAGGACCTGCTGGAAGGAGGGCATGCCCCTGCTCGGGACGGGTGGGAAGTAGGTGCCGCCGTAGAAAGGGGCGCCGTCGGGGGTGAGGAGGACGGTCATCGGCCAGCCGCCGTGGCGCGTCATGGCCTGGACGGCGGACATGTAGATCGAGTCTATGTCCGGCCGCTCCTCGCGGTCCACCTTTATGTTGACGAAGTGCTCGTTCATAATCCGCGCGGTCGCCTCGTCCTCGAAGGACTCGCGCTCCATCACGTGGCACCAGTGGCAGGCCGAGTAGCCGACGCTGAGCAGTATCGGCTTGTCCTCCTCCCGCGCTCTCCTTAGAGCCTCCTCGCCCCACGGGTACCAGTCAACGGGGTTGTCCTTGTGCTGGAGCAGGTACGGGCTCGTCTCGTTCGCAAGCCGGTTCGCCATGACCTCTACCTCCCGCCGCGCCGGAGCCTGGCGCCTCTGTCGAAACCTCTACGCCAGAACGTACCACAAGATCCGGCATCTCGAATACTGTTATGGACTGCTACACGCCTCGCGACTCCTCCTCGTAACGCCCGGGAGCCGGGTGCGGTGTAGGATACAAGCAACGAGGAAAGGACGCTTGTGGTTGAACCCGGCATAGACCAGGGATAGGGGAGCACGGTGGTCAACCCGCAGTCCAAGCGGACGAAGTCTAACGGGGACTCGCACGGCTCGTCGGCGCCCACCGAACCGCGCGGACGACGCTCGCGCTACGCGCGCGTGGTAGGTTGGATGATAGTCCCCCTTTACGTCGCGGGCATCTGCACGAGCTATGTGCTCCAACGCCGCGCCGGTTTGCTCGACGACAACTCGGTAGAGAACGCGGCGCTCCTCGTAGGGTTCAGCGCCTTCGCGGTGGTCGGCGCGCTGTTGGTGGCCAAGCGACCCACCAACGCCATCGGCTGGATCATGGCTGCGGTCGCCATGGTGAGCATCTTCCTAGCCGGCGACTCCTACGCCGCCTACGTGATGGTCACGCGCGGCCAGCCCGACGCGCTCGCCGTCGTGGGCGCATGGATCGGGAGCTGGTACTGGCTCCTGCTCCTCGCGCTGGTCCTGGTCTACCTGCCCCTGCTCTTCCCCGACGGGCGCCTGCCCTCCCGCCGCTGGCTTCCGGTCGCCGTGCTTGCGGGGATCGGGATGTTGGGCGTGGTCGTCCTCGGGGCGCTCGCAGACACCCTGCCCCTAAACGAGGCCCCCGGTTACGAGATCGACAACCCGATAGGGATCGAGGGACTCGGCCACGTCGAGGACCTGCCCGTTTTCGGCGTGCTGACCGGCCTCCTCTTCGTCGGCATCATCGGGGCGGTCGCATCCGTGGTGGTGCGCTTCAGGCGGTCGCGAGGTGTCGAGCGCCAGCAGATGAAGTGGTTCGTGTACGCAGTTACTCCGATGCTGTTGATACCAACAGAGGATTACCTGCTGGGGATCGTCAGCAGCGTGGCGTTAAGCGTGGTGCTCATCGGGTTGCCCACTGCCATCGGGATCGCGGTGCTGAGGTATAGGCTCTACGACATAGACGTCCTGATAAACCGCACCCTCGTCTACGGATCTCTTACCGCGCTGCTGGTGACGGTGTACGTGGGGAGCATCGTGGTGCTCCAGGCGGTATTCCGCTCGCTAACGGGGCAGGACTCCCAGCTCACCATCGTCGCCTCGACGCTCGCCATCGCGGCCCTTTTCAACCCCCTGCACCGCCGCATCCAGGCGTTCGTGGATCGGCGCTTCTACCGCCGTAAGTACGACGCCGCAAAGACCCTCGCCGCCTTCAGCTCCCGGCTGCGCGACGAAACCGACCTCGCAGAGCTGAACGAAGAACTCCTCGCGGTGGTCAGGGAGACCATGCAGCCAGCGCACGTCTCTCTGTGGCTGCGACCCGATACAGCCTCGAAGAAGGAGGACACGCCCGGCTGACGGAGGAGCGCCCGGGGTGGAGCTGGTGTATGTAGATTGTGCCCCGGTGCTCGGAGCCGCGGTGAGGCTAGCTGCCCCAAACACCACGTCTCCTCCACGATCTGGAGCAGCCCCGCCCGGCGGGGGAGGTTGCGCCTGCGGCTGCGGCGGGCTTATGTGAGTGACGCCTCGCTCAACGCCCTTTAAGGGCTCTAACCACCCCCCAGATGACCAAGAGCGCGACGAGCCCCACCAGCTGACCACGCCGGATGACGCCGCTGAGGTCGAAGACAGGTTGCCACTCCACCTCGCCGTCCTTTAGAACGTAAGCACCCACCGGCTCGGCATCCACCCTGAACCCTCCCCCAGAGTGCTCGCCGCCGCGGGCGGCTCCCGATCCGCCCCGGGCGCTGATCCTGGCGGTCGGGATGATCGTCACGCCGTCTTTCTCGTAAGGTTCGCCGTAGACGCGCCTGACGGTGGCCGCGTCCTGCATCTTGCTGATCATCTCCTGGACATCCATGGCATGCACCTCCTCTGGTCGGGCTTCGGGACAAGACTGGTGTCCGAGCACCCCGACCCGGTATTAGCGGGCTACCGCCACCGATCTTCGTCCATGAACTCCCTGGTCTTGCGCTCCTCCCACTCCCGGCCCCAGGGTCCACCGCCGGCGAAGCCGAACACGCTCAGGGCGTGCACCCCTAGCCCGATGCCCCAGAATATCAGCGGCCAGTAGAACCACCACGACCCGCCCGTGACCAGGTTGATCACGAACAAGCCGATGTTGACCAGGACGTAAGCGGTTGCGTGAGTGTAAAAGCCTTCAGGGCTTGCACGCGGACGCGCGCCCGCTGGTAGCGTTGCTGCTCCCCGTCCACTTGCGTACCTCCTTCCCGGGTTTTGTAGCTGGCGCATTCCTCTTCGGCGGACGACCAGGCAAGCTCAAGGGATATCATATCCGCTTCAGATCACCTCAGGCCGCCGGTACGCACGCGCTTGCTGCGGAGCAGGTGGAAACGTCCGCTGATGACCTTGCGGCGCCCAGACCAGCGCCACCTCGATCTCCGGTTCCCCTCCCAGCATGGCCGAGAAACTCAGGGGGCGGCGTTGCAGCCAGAACGTATATGAGGAGGTGCGCACCGTCGGTACCGCTCAAACGCTGAGGATAAACGACAGCAAGAACCCGGCCGCCGTCGCCATCGAGTTCAGCGGACGACCGTGCTCGAAGGCCTCGGGCATCAGAGTGTCGGCCAGCGAAGCCAGGACCGCGCCCCCGGTGAAGGCGAGCGGGAAGGCCAGGTGCTCCTCGGGAAACCGGGCGAACACCCCGCGACCAAAGACGACCGCGCTGGTGAGCAGCACCGCGGTGAGCGACCAGATCCCGATGGCAAAGAGTGTCGAGCGCCCTCCCCGGCGCATCGCGACGGCACCGACCAGCGCCTCGGGGAAGTTCGAGCAGAAGATGGCCACTAGGAGTACGATGCTGCCCCCGCCGGAGAGCAAGGAGACCCCGAGCGCCAGGTTCTCCGGCACGCCGCCCAACGTCACCGCCGCCAGGAGCGCGAAGCCGACTAC
>JALYGY010000126.1 GCA_030776865.1 Actinomycetota bacterium
GCAAAGCGATCCTCTCTGGAGTGAAACGATGAACTTCGAGCGCCTTGGTCAGTACAAGTACCGCATACCCCGCGAGGGGAAGATGGAGGTGGACGCGGCGTTCTACGCCTCGGAGAAGATCCTGGAATACCTAAGGTCCGAAAACTACGCCTCCCTGCGGCAACTGCAGAACGTTGCGACGCTGCCAGGGATCGTCGAGCCGGCGCTGACCATGCCCGACATCCACTGGGGATACGGCTTCCCCATAGGCGGGGTCGCGGCGTTCGACCCCGCGGAGGGAGGCGTGGTCAGCCCGGGTGGTGTCGGTTTTGACGTCAACTGCGGCGTACGGCTGCTGACCTCCGAGATCGAGCGCGAGGAGCTCGAAAGGCGCAAGAGCCGCCTGGCGGACACCCTCTACGAGGCTGTTCCTTCGGGGGTGGGCAAAGGTCGCAAGGACTTCCGTTTGAGCCGAAAGGAACTTACCGAGGTGCTGGTCGAGGGACCCGCCCCGCTGGTGGGGCGGGGGTTCGGGGAGGCGGAGGACCCGGGACACATCGAGTCCGGCGGGAAGCTCGCGGGCGCGGATCCCGGAGCGGTCTCAGAGAGGGCGTACGAGCGGGGCATCCCCCAGCTCGGTACCCTTGGCTCGGGCAACCACTTCCTCGAGGTGCAGTACGTGGACGAGATCTACGACGAGGAGACCGCGGAGGCGTTCGGCCTCCAAGAGGGTCTCGTCACGGTCCTGGTCCACTCCGGATCCAGGGGCCTCGGGCATCAGGTCTGCACCGACTACGTCGAGCGCTTCCTGGAGGTCGCCCCGAGGTACGGCATCGAGCTGGCGGACAGGCAGCTCGCCGCAGCCCCCGTAGAGAGCCCGGAGGGGGAGGAGTATCTCAAGGCGATGTCAGCGGCGGCCAACTTCGCCTTCGCCAACAGGCAGCTCATCACCCACTTCGCGAGGGAGGCCTTTATCTCTGCGGGTTTCGACTCCGAGCAGCACCGCCTTGACGTACTCTACGACCTCGCGCACAACAACGCCAAGTTCGAGGAGCACGCCGGAAAGAGGGTCCTGGTCCACCGCAAGGGGGCCACACGGGCGTTCGGCCCCGGAGACGAGGAGTTGCCGGAGGAGTACCGCTCCGTAGGCCAGCCGGTTCTGGTTCCGGGGGACATGGGCCGGTATTCGTTCGTTCTGGCCGGCACGGAGGGGGCCATGCATGAGACCTTTGGCTCCAGCGCCCACGGCGCCGGCAGGAAGATGAGCCGCAAAAAGGCCAAAAAGGCTGCTAAAGGACGCGATCTGATAGGGGAGATGGAAGACAGAGGAATCCTCGTGCGCGCCGCGGGCCGGGGCACGGTGGACGAGGAGATGTCCGAGGCCTACAAGGACGCCGCCGACGTCATCGAGGCTACGCACGGGGCGGGGATCGGGCGCAAGGTCGCGCGACTGAGGCCCCTGATCGTGGTCAAGGGTTGAGGCCGCGCGTTGAGGAGGTTGCTGAGGATGTTTCACGGAGAGCCTCCATTCAAAGACCGGGAGGACGCCGGCCGCAGGCTGGCCGAGCGGCTCTCCCGATACCGGGACGAACGTCCCATAGTGTTCGCCCTCCCGCGGGGAGGGATCCCGGTGGGCTATGAGATCTCCCGCGCCCTGGGGGTGCCGCTCGAGGTCTTCGTCGCGCGCAAGCTGGGGGCGCCCGGCCAGCCAGAGTTCGGCATCGGCGCCGTCGCCCCCGGTGGTGTGCGCATCCTCAACGAGGACGTCGTCCGGCGGCTCGGCATCCCCGACGATTACGTCGAGCGGATCACGGAGCAAGAGACCGCGGAGGTCGGGCGCCGGCTCAGGCACTTCCGGGGTGAGAGACCGCAGCCCGAGGTTCGGGGACGGACCGTGATCCTGGTGGACGACGGCCTCGCGACCGGCGTGACGGCCCGGGCCGCGGTAAGAGCCCTCCGCCGCTTGGAACCGCGGCGCCTGGTCCTAGCTGCGCCCGTGTGCGCCGCCCAGACGTCCGAGCTGCTCGGCCCCGAGGTGGACGAACTCGTCTGTCTGGAGGCACCCGCGGACCTCGGGGCCATAGGTTTCTGGTACCGGGACTTCTCGCAGACCACCGACGAGGAGGTCATCGAGCTCCTCGAAAGAGCTCGGCGCGAGCACGAGGAGCCGCGTCGTTCGCCACACAAGGGGACGGGGTGATAGAGGAGCGAGAGGTGAAGGTCTCGGCCGGTCCGGTCGAGCTCGAAGGCGCCCTGGGTGTCCCCGGGGAGGCGGGGGGAGTCGTTCTCTTCGCCCACGGATCCGGTTCGGGTAGGCACAGCCCTCGAAACCACTACGTCGCCGGGGTACTGCGCGAAGCCGGACTGGCGACGCTCATGATCGACCTCCTCACCCCTGAGGAGGAAGAGGCCGACCTCCGCACCGGCCACCTTCGCTTCGACATCAGGCTGCTCGCCGAGAGGCTCGCCGGCGCTACCGACTGGCTTATGCAAAACCCCGACACGCAGAACTTGAGGATCGGCTACTTCGGCGCGAGCACCGGCGCAGGGGCCGCTCTGGTCGCGGCGGCGCAGCGTCCACGGGAGGTGGGCGCCATCGTCTCGCGCGGCGGACGGCCCGATCTGGCAGGGGATGCCCTGCGCCTCGTCCAAGCGCCCACGCTCCTCATCGTCGGCGGGAACGACGTGCCCGTGATCGGCATGAACGAAGAGGCTTTCGCGCAGATGCGCGCGGAGAAGAGGCTCGAGGTCGTACCCGGCGCGACGCACCTCTTCGAAGAGAGGGGGGCTTTGGAGGAGGTAGCGCGGCTCGCCGCGGACTGGTTCGCACACCACCTGAACCGGAGTGCCGGAGTGGGCTTCGGGTGAATTTCCGGCTGTGGAGGGTAAGAACTACCTCACATGCTCCAAGAACCGAACTTCGGACCCGAAGAAGGCAGGATCTACGGCGAAGCCCTCGACGCTCTGGACCGTGCGGATCTCTCGTACATGCTCGGTGGCGCCCTGGCGTTGAACACGTACACGGGCGTCTGGCGCGACACCAAAGACCTCGACGTGTTCGTTCCCGAAAGGAGAGTGGCCCGGGTGCTCGACGCGCTCCAAAGAGCGGGCTTCGAGACGCAGATCGCGGAGCCCCACTGGCTCGCCAAAGCGCAAAAAGAGGAGATCTTCGTGGACGTCATCCACGCCAACGACAGCGGCGCCGTCGCCGTGGAAGAGTCCTGGTTCGCGAACGCGCAGGAGATCGAGGTTCTGGGGCGTAGGGTCCGCGTCATCCCCGCCGAGGAGATGCTCCTCTCCAAGATCTTCGTGGCTTCCAGGGACCGCTGGGATATGAGCGATGTTCTGCACCTGATCTTCGCCAGGCGCGGAGAACTCGACTGGGAGCGCATCCTCGCCAGGGTGGGTGAGCACTGGGAGCTCCTGCTCGCCTACCTCCATCTCTACCGCTACGTGTACCCGAGCCATACCTCCTACCTGCCGCGCTGGGTTCTGGATCTTCTCCAGAAGCGGTACGAGTCAGAGATCGAGGTCCCCCCACAAGGTCTCCTCCGCTTCCGCGGGACGCTGCTCGACGACGTCTCCTTCGGCGTCGACGTGGCGGCGTGGGGTCTGCCCGACGAGCACGCGGCCGTCAAGGAGTAGGCCTTGAGGGTCGCGGCCGCCGCCGACATCCACGCCCGCGAAGGCGACGCCGGGCGCCTCCACGCCCTCGTCAGGGATGTAGCGCAGGACGCCGACGTGCTCGTGCTCGGCGGGGATCTCACCGACCTCGGCCGGCTCGAGCAGGCCGAGGTGCTCCTGGAGGCCTTCGACGATTGCTCCATCCCCGTCATCGCTACGCTCGGGAACCACGACTACGAGAGCGGCAACGCAGAAGAGATCTCGCGCCTGCTGGCTGAGTCCAGGGTCCACCTCCTCGACCACTCCAGCGTCGTCATAGACGGTGTGGGCTTCTCGGGCGTAAAGGGTTTCGGCGGTGGCTTCGACCGTACTCTCATCAACTCTTTCGGAGAGGGGATCTTCAAGGCCTTTGTGAGCGAGGGTATTCTGGAGTCGGAGGCCCTCAAGAACGAACTCAGGGGGCTCGGGACGGAGCGGCGCGTGGCCGTCCTCCACTACGCGCCCATCCGAGAGACGGTCGAGGGCGAGTCGCCGGAGATCTACGCCTTCCTCGGCACGAGCCGCTTAGGGGTTGCCCTCGACGAGGGGGGCGCCGCTGTGGCCTTTCACGGGCACGCGCACAATGGAGCGTTCAAGGGCGAGACGCCGGGCGGCGTACCCGTCTTCAACGTGAGCCTGCCCGTCCTCGAGCAGGAAGGGTTGGAGAAACCCTACTACCTCGTCGAAGTTTGAGAACGCTCCCCGATCAGGAGAGATTCGGCACGATCTCCTTCTCGTAGAATCGGAAGAACCCTTCCTGATCCGGGCCGATTTGGTGCATGTAGATCTCGTCGTACCCGGCCTCTTCGTACTGGCGGATCGACTCCAGGTAAGGCTCGGGGTCGGGGCCGCAGGGGGGCGTATCGGCGACCATCTCCTCGGTGACGAGTGAGACGGCCTGCTCGAAGTGTTTGGGGGTGGCGAGCTCCTGGGAGAGCTCGCCCGGCAGGCCCATGTTCGGCCACAGCCTGTGGATGGTGCGCCTGGCCTCCCTTTCGTCCTCGTGCCAGCAGACCTTCATCTCGCCCAGACAGGGTTTGTCCGCGCCGGCCTTCTCGGTAAAGGAGCTAAGGAGTTCCGGCTCCGGGGCGGTGCCCACGTAGCCGTCCCCGATCCTGGCTGCGACCTCGACCGCCTTGGGGCCAAAGGCCGAGACGTATATCGGGGGCGGCTCGTCGGGGAGGGTGTAGAGGCGGGCGTTCTCCACGGCGTAGTGCTTGCCGTAGTGCCGCTTGTTGCCGCCCTCCCACAGAAGCCGTATCACGTACACCGCCTCCTCTATCATCTCCAGCCGGACATCGGTGGGGGGCCAGTGGTCGCCCAGTATGTGCTCGTTCAGGTTCTCGCCGCTGCCGATGCCGAACCAGAAGCGGCCCTCCATCATCGCCGCCGAGGTAGCCGTCGCCTGGGCGATGATCGCCGGGTGGATCCGGATGGTGGGACAGGTCACGCCGGTGCCGAGGCGTATCCGCTCCGTGGCGGCGGCGATACCCCCGATCACGCTCCACACGAACGGGCTCTGGCCCTGAGCGTCGATCCAGGGGTGGTAGTGGTCCGAGACCCAGGAGGTGGTGAAACCCGCCTCCTCCGCCCGCCGGGCGTTTCGGACCATATCGTTGGGGGACATCTCCTCGCTGGAGAGCACGTAGCCCATCTCGACCATGGCGGATCCTCCTTTCCGGCGACGAACCGCGCGGTTCGTCGGTATGGTGGGTTGCCTGTCTCTGTATTATCCCCGGCCTGCGAAACCGACTCTACCCTCGCTCGCGAGGAAGGGCGCCGAAGATTTCAGGCCGACGGCCTCCAAGAGGGTCAAAACCTCGTCCCGGCGCCGTAGGTAAGGCTCGAGCCGTTTAACCGCGTACGGAAGCGGGTATACGTTAGCGGCTTGTTTGGCACAAGGCCTCCGGACTTGGTTGCCCTTCCCGCCGCGGTGGGGAGCGGTGGGGAGAAACTTGGGAAGGGAGGAGAGATGAGCGAGGCACGAGAGATAAGGGAGCCCGCAGGTAAGCTCGGGATCCTGATGCCGGGGATGGGGGCGGTGGCGACCACGTTCATCGCTGGGGTGGAGCTCATAAAGAAGGGCTTGGGCGAGCCGGTGGGCTCCCTCACCCAACTCGGCACCATCCGGCTTGGGAAGCGCACCGAAGGTAGGGTGCCGAAGATAAGGGAGTTCGTGCCCCTGGCCGGCCTGGAAGACCTGGTCTTCGGCGGCTGGGACGCCTTCCCCGACGACGCCTACGAGGCCGCCACCGTGGCGGGGGTCTTGGAGAAGGAGCACCTGAACGCCGTGCGGGAGGAATTGAAGGCGGTAGAGCCCTTTCCGGCCGTCTTCGACCCCCGGTACGTCGCGAAGCTGGATGCCACCTACACCAAGAGCTACGGTTCCTCGAGGGAGGCGGTCGAGCAGGTCAGGGAGGATATCCGCGCCTTCAAGAGGGGGCACGGCCTCGAGCGCGTCGTGATGGTCAACTGCTCCTCCACGGAGGCCTACGCGCAACCACGGGAGGCCCACTTCTCCCTGAGGAGTTTCGAGGAGGCGCTCAACGCTTCGGACCCGGCGATCTCACCGGCCATGGTCTACGCCTACGCCGCCATTCAGGAGGGCGTACCCTACGCCAACGGCGCTCCGTCGCTGGCCGTGGACATCCCCGCCCTCACCCAACTCGCAGATCAGAGGGGCGTCCCCGTGGCGGGCAAGGACTTCAAGACCGGCCAGACGTGGATGAAGACGATCATCGCCCCGGGTTTGAAGGCGCGGATGCTGGGCTTAGAGGGCTGGTACTCGACCAACATCCTGGGAAATAGGGACGGCGAGGTCCTCGACGACGCGGGGAGCCTCAAGAGCAAGGAGGTCAGCAAGCTCGCGGTCTTGGGAAGGATCCTGCAGCCGGATCTCTACCCCGAGCTCTACGGCGAGATAGCGCACCTGGTCAAGATCAACTACTACCCGCCAAGAGGGGACGCCAAGGAGGGCTGGGATAACATAGACATCTTCGGCTGGCTGCGCTACCCGATGCAGATAAAGATAAACTTCCTGGCCCGCGACTCGATCCTCGCCGCGCCCATAGTCTTGGATCTGGCGCTGTTTTTGGACCTGGCGCAGAGAGCTTCGATGGGGGGCATCCAGGAGTGGCTCTCGTTCTACTTCAAGAGCCCGATGGTCCTGCCGGAGCTCTACCCGGAGCACGACCTCTTTATCCAACTCATGAAGCTGAAGAACACGTTAAGGGCCATAAGGGGGGAGGACCTGATCACCCACCTGGGCCTCGACTACTACGAGTAGGAGAAGCGACCGTGACGCACATGCCGGAACCCCGCCCCATCCGGCTGTTGCTCGTCGTCGATTCCCTGGAGGTGGGGGGCGCCGAGCGGCAGGTCGTAGATCTCGCCGTCGTGCTCCGGCGCCACGGCTATGGGGCAACGGTCGCGTGCTCCGTCGCCGGTGACCTCTCAGGGGTCCTCGAGGAGGCAGGAGTACCCGTTCGACCGCTCCTTGGACGGCTGGCGAAGCGGCGCCTCAGCCTGGCCTACGCGCGGAGGCTCCGGCGGATTCTGAGAAGGGAGCGCTTCGACCTGGTGCACGCCCACATCTACGCCAGCGTCGTTGCCGCAGCGATCGCGACCCTGCGAACGGATGTGCCACTGGTGATCACCGAGCACACCGAGGCCTTCTGGCAGGACTGGCGGGCGCGGTGGGTCAGTCGGTGGGTTTACCGGCGGGTAGAGCGCATAATCGCCGTCTCGACCCCGATTCGCCGGCGCCTGATCGAGAGGGACGGCGTACACCCGGATCTGACCACCATAATTCCGAACGCCGTAGTATCCGCATCGAAGCCTCCCGCGGATGCGCCGCTCCCGGCAGAGCTGCGCGGACGCCCGCTGGTCGGCGTCGTAGCCCGGTTGCAGCCCGAGAAGGGGGTGGCGAACTTCCTGAGAGCGGCGGCCCGCGTCGCACCCCAGTTCCCGGAAG
>JALYGY010000127.1 GCA_030776865.1 Actinomycetota bacterium
TCGTAACCCTGCTCGGAGAGCTCGCCGCAGAGGGCCGCGCCGCGCCTGTCCTGCCAGACGATGGCGTGGTGAACCGGCTCGCCGGTCTCCCGATCCCACACCACGACGGTCTCGCGCTGGTTGGTAATCCCGATCGCCGCTATGTCCTCAGGTGACACCCCGGCATCCTCCAGCGCTCGCTGCATGACGCTCAAGGTGACATCCCAGATTTCATTGGCGTCGTGCTCGACCCAGCCGGGCCTCGGGTAGTGTTGCGTGAACTCCTCCTGTGCCTCCCCGACGGTCGCGCTGTCGTGGTTGAAGACTATCGCCCTGCTCGACGTCGTGCCCTGGTCTATGGCCAACACGTAATCGCCTGCCATGCCTTCCCCTTTCTCTCCTTCCCCGCCACGAACCTCACTCGTCTCTAGCCTCTCCCGCGGACCACCTCCTACCACAAGATCCTGCTCCGGGGGCGCGAACCACCCCTAGCAGGGTACCGGACTCCGCGATCTCGTGCGAGGTTCTCCGCCCTCGCCACCCAAAGGAGTCTCGAAGGACTTCGCTCCTTTATGCCAGCGCTAGGTTCGCGCGGGTATACTCTCGTTGGCGATGGACGAGCGGACGCGCATAAGGCTGACGAAGTACTCGACCAAGGCGGGTTGAGCGTCGAAGTTCGCTCCGGGGGACCTGGAGCAGGCTCTAAGGGGGCTCGCCCCGACCGCGGTCGACGGTTTCGTGAGCGGGATGGAGACCCGGGACGACGCCGGGTACGTCCCGTTCGGCGGCGGCCTGCTCCTGCAGACGGCGGACTTCTTCACGCCCGTCGTGGACGACCCCTACCGCTTCGGCCAGATCGCCGCTGCCAACGCCTTCTCGGATATCTACGCGATGGGTGGCGAGCCGTTGACGGCGATGAACCTGGTCTGCTTTCCCTGCTCGCTGGACCTCGGGATCCTGCGCGACATCCTCGCCGGCGGATGGTCCAAGATCGAGGAGTCGGGCGCCCGCCTCTGCGGCGGCCACTCGGTGCAGGACGAGGAACCCAAGTACGGCCTCTCGGTCACCGGCTGGGTCGAGGTGGACAGGGTGGTGAGAAACAAAGGGGCACGGGTGGGGGACGCGCTCGTGCTCACGAAGCCCCTTGGCCTGGGGATCTTGACGACGGCGCTCAAGCGGGAGCTCGTCTCGGAGGAGGAGATCGAAGCCGCCGTCGAGGTCGCTTCGCAGCTGAACAAGGGCGCCCGCGACGCCGTGCGAGAGATCGGGGTCTCGGCCGCGACGGACGTCACCGGCTACGGCCTCCTCGGCCACCTCTCGGAGGTGGTCGAGGCGAGCGCAGCTCCGCTAGGGGCGGTCGTGCGCAGGAGCGAGGTGCCGGTATGGGAGCGGGCCGGGCCGCTGGCGAGCAGAGGATGCTACCCGGGCGGCCTCGAGAGCAACCGGGAGTACCTGAAAGGTCGCGTCGTCGCCGACGGCCCCGGAGAAGACGACCTGCTCCCGCTCTACGACCCGCAGACGAGCGGCGGTCTCCTCGTGGCGGCCCCCACCGACCGGGTCGCCCAGCTCGTCCGCTCCCTCCAAGAACACGGTGCGTCGGGCGCCGTGGTCGGCGAGGTCATCGAGGGGAGCGGGGTTCGGGTAACTTTGTAGCGGTCAGCAGTCAGCCCTCCGCCTGCAGGTGCCCTATTGCCGAACGACCACTCACCGCCCGTTTGGCGAGACTTCGCCTCGGTGTACGGTTTCTTACTCGTTCGACGACACCCGCCACGAGCAAGAAGCCGATAGCTTCTAGCCGGCGGCTGACTGCTACCATGTCTGAGCCTTGCAGACCATCCTCAACACGGCGCTGCCTTTTTTCGCCCTGATCTTCTGCGGCTACGGGGCCGGCCGCTTCCGGCTCCTCAGCGAGGCGAGCATCGCGGGCGTCAACGCCTTTGTCTTCTATTTCGCCCTGCCGGCGTTCATCTTCAGCCTGCTCGCGACCTCTCCGCTGGCCGATGTTGTGAACGTTCCCTTTGTGGCCGCCTACCTGGGCACCGGCCTCGTAGTGTTCGCCGGGGCCGCGGTCCTCGGGCGTCTCCTGTTCGAGGTTCGCCGCAGCGAGGCGGCGCTGCAAGGCTCGGCCGCGGTGCTTGGAAACACAGGCTATATGGGCATTCCGCTCGTGGCCGCCGCCTTTGGCGACAGGGCGGCGATCCCGCTGGTGCTCGGCCTCACCTTGGAGGCCACGGTCCTGATACCGCTCACCATCGTCCTCGTCGAAGCCCTGAAGGGACTCGACGCCGGGTGGTCCCAGCTTCTGCGTTCGATAACGGGCGCGATGGTACGTAACCCGATCATCGTCGCGATCTTCGCTGGCGTGCTCGTATCGGCGGCGGGCTTCGGCCTCCCCACCCCCATAGAGAACTTCGCCGACCTCCTCGGCAGGTCCGCCGGACCCTGCGCCCTCTTCGCCCTCGGCGCTACCCTCACAGGCTTCCCGATCTCCACCGGCATCGGCGAGGTCTCCTACATGACCTTCTTCAAGCTCCTGATCCACCCCGCCGCGATCTGGTTCGCTACCACCCGCATCTTCGACGTCGATCCCCTCTGGGCGACCGTCGCGATCCTGGGGGCCGCCCTCCCCGTCGCCGCGAACGTCTTTATCGTCGCCAAGCAGTACGACACCTACGTCGAGCGCGTCTCCAGCGCGATCCTCATCTCGACCGCGATCTCCGTCGTCACCGTTTCCGCCCTGCTCACCGTCCTCCCCCTCGACTGACCAGGTGGGTCCTGCCTCCTCAGACCATCCAGGCTCACAGACCACGTCCGGCTGCTGCAGCACCCCCAGCGAGTCCACCTCGACCCGGCTCTCCACGGTGCTAACCTCTCCATCAAGGAGACCACCGGCTCCTGACCAACGCGCACGCCAAGGCCTGGACCCGGATTTCGAGGCGCGGTAGAACCTGTTTGTTAGCGAGACCTGTTTATCAACAGAGCTACTCGAGAAGGGCGAGGGTGGTTTCAAGAGACGGACGTTCAAGGGTCGTGGAGATGGCGGAGGTCCCGAACCCGGAGAATAGGCGCGCCGAGGCCGCCGGAGTCGCGGTTTGAGCGCCGGCGATTCGGGGCGGGAGCGGGGGATCTCCACCCGCCTCCTGCTGGCGGTGCTCATCTCCGCCGTCGTCATCGCGGTCATGAACAGCTCGATGGTGAACGTCGCGGTCCCCGTCATAAGGCAGGATTTCGGTGT
>JALYGY010000128.1 GCA_030776865.1 Actinomycetota bacterium
CCACCTGCGGAGGATAGAGGAGCACGAGGCCAGAGGCGACGAGCGCCTGGGCGGCCGCTTTGGTGCCGAAGTGGAGGTTGGCGAGGTCGTCCGCGAGCCCGACCGCTCCGATCAGGGTGGCTGCCACCAGCAGCGGCCACGCCCCCTCGGCGCGCAGGAGCGCAAAGCCGACCCAAGTCCCGAAGATTATGGCAACCCCTCCGAGCCTGGGAGTAGGAACTTCGTGCGAACTGCGGAGGTTCGGGACGTCGAGCAGGTTTCTTCCGACGGCGAAACTGACGAGCAGCGGGACCAATGCCCCCGCCACGAGAAAGGCAACTCCTCCGGAGGGCACCGCCCCGTTCACGACCGCACCATCCCGAGCTCCCGCAGGCGCGCGACCTCAAGCGCTATGCCCTCCCTGAAGGGGCGGGGCGTGTAGCCAAGCTCCCACTCCGCCTTGTCGTAGGAGTAAGCCTTGTCTTCCCGAAGCCTGAGTACCTGTTCGGACTTGATCGGGAGCGGCAGCCTCAGCCTCTCCGCCGCGTTCAAGAAGAGGCGCACGGGCTCCAACGGCAGCCGGACGATGCGCGGCTTTCTTTCCAGAGCGCCAGCGGCGGTCTTGACCAGTTCCATGTAGGTCAGGGGCTCCGCGCCAGGCAGGTCGTAGCTCTGCCCTACTGCAGCAGGCCGCACGAGGGCCTCGTAGACTCCCGTGGCGCAGTCCTCGTAATAGACCGGCTGCCAGAGGTTCTCCCCGGAGCCGAACACCGGGAAGGCTGGCGAACGGTCCAGGAAGCGCAGGAGGCGGTGCACGTTCTTGTCCAGCTCGGAGCCGTAGATCATGGACGGGCGCACGATGGTGTACCCGAGCCCGCTCTCGCGCACCAGCTTCTCCATCCGTAGCTTCGGTCCCGACCTGAACTCGTAGGCCGAGTGCACGCTCGTGCTGCCGACCACCACAAGCCGATCCACCTCCGCCCGGCGCGCCGCCCCCACTACCTGCGGCGCGTACTCGATCCCCGCGACGTGCAAGAGAGCGTCCATCCCGGAGAGCGCCCGCGAGAGCGCCCGAGCATCCTCTACGTCCCCGCGGACCTGCTCGACCCGGAGCTTATCCAGGCGCGAGGCGTGAAGGCTTCCCTCCCGAACCAGACAGCGCACCTCGTGTCCCTCCGCGAGCAGCAGGTTCAGCAGCGCGCCGCCCAGCAACCCCGTGCCACCCGTGAGAAGTAACCTCATCCGGTCGCCGTCGAACCCGAGGTCTCGAACCACCCCGGTCTCGGTTGGGGCGACAATCCGACCTGGGAACCCGAGCGGGGTCGCCGGAGACGAGGGGCTCGGCCTTCAGCAAGTCTTTTCACTGCCCTCGGGGATCGCCTAACCGCCGCTAATCAACGCCACCTGACGTGCCACGTTAACCCCGTTCCTGACGATGTATGTGATCTGGGCTCGCTGGCCTTCCCCTGCTTGCGCCAGCTCCGCCTCTTTGTCGTCCAGCGTGACCGTCGCGTTCTTTGCGATCTTAAAGGGTATCGGCCTCTCACCCTGTACAGGCGTACTCGGTTCCAGGATGAGCTCCCTGCTCTCGGGGTTTACGGATCTGACCGTGCCGAGTGCTATTCTGGCCCGTGGTCTGGCCTTCTCGACGGCCTGGTTACCCTCCTTTTTGGCGGCTTCGCCGCCCTGTTGCTTCGTTCCCCCGGACCCGCCATCCTGCGAGCCGTTGGCCGACTCGCCCCCCCCACCGCAACCCACGAGGACCCCGGCAAGCAGGATCACACCGGCGAGAAAGAGCGTGGTTGATGGTCTTCTCGGATGCACAGGATCTCCTTGTTGTGCCGAGCATCTTACCGCGTCAAACTAGCAGAAAAGGCGGCGAGTCATCAACCGTCGAGGCCAAGTCCTGCACCCGAGCCCGTGATTACCACCCAAACCGGGCAGCGCAACGTGCCGGAGGAGTCGACGCAGAGGCGGCGAACTTCGCCCGTGATCATTACCGCGGGGATAAAAAGGGACTCAGTGCAAAGCCGGTTGAAGTTGATATATAGTGCTTACGCTAGTGAGCGTGGCGATTTCGTGCGACGAATCCGTCGATTAGTTGATCTAGAGGTGATGTGACTATGATTCTGGTAACAGGTGGCTCTGGCTACATCGGCAGCGTGCTCGTCCGGGAATTGCTGGCCCTAGGCGAGACGGTGCGCGTGGTGGATCCACTCTGGTTCGGGGATTACCTGGACCCCCACGATAGGTTGGAGCTGGTCAAGGAAGACCTTCGTTACTCCGATACGGCGCCTTTGTTGGAGGACGTAAGTGCGGTCATCCACCTAGCCGGGCTATCGAACGATCCGACGGCCGACTTCGCGCCGGATCTCAACAGCGAGAGCAACGTGCAGGCCACGCGACAACTGGCCCGGGCCGTCGCCGAAAAGGCGCAGCGCGAAAAGCGTGAGATCCGCTTTCTCTTCGCCTCCAGCTGCTCGATCTATTACACGCCTTCCGTAGCGGAGGACGTAAACATCGAGCGGATGACGGAGGATCTGCCGGTAGCGCCGACGGCCAACTACAGCAAGACGAAACGGCTGGCGGAGATCGAACTGCTCCAGATAGCGGAGCGGTATCCTTTCTTCTGCCCTACGATGTTGCGCAAAGCCACCATCTTTGGTCTCGCGCCCCGGATGCGGTTCGATCTCGTGGTGAACGCGTTCGTCTTGCAGGTCTGGCGCAACCAACTCATCCCGATCTGGGGCAGCGGCGAGGTCTGGCGGCCTTTTCTACACATCCGCGACGCCGTGGACGCCTACATCCACCTGCTGTGGGTGCCCACCGGAAAGATCCGGGGCGAGGCGTTCAACCTGGTACACAAGAACTACCGTATCCTCGAGCTCGCCCACTGGATCACGGAGATACTTGAGCAACACCGCGGCGTCGAGGCTTACGTGAAGCGTGATCGGAGCAAGGGAGAGTTCAAGCGGAGCTACTACGTAGACGGTGAGAAGGTTACGAAGGCGTTGGGGTTCCGGCCGGAGCGAGGGGTGGCCCAGGCGGCTCTGGAGATCTACGACGCCCTGGAGCGGGGGGACTTCGGGAGCGAGCCCGAAAACGATTCACGCTTCTTCAATATCCGCTGGCTGAAGGAGACTGTGGCGAAGGAAGGGGCCGTTTGAAGGTCGCCATAATCGGTTCGACGGGCCAACTCGGCCAGGACCTCATGCGCGTCTTCGGTGAGGATGCCACGGGATTCACCCACGAGGACCTGGACGTGACGGACAAATCGAGCGTCGTCTCGGCCATACGCTCGGAGAAACCGCACTGGGTGCTCAACACGGCCGCGTTTCATCGGGTAGACGATTGCGAGGCCAATCCGACATTGGCGTTCGCGGTGAACGCATTGGGAGCGCTCGACGTCGCCCGAGCGGCGGCCGATGTCGGGAGCGGCGTGGTTTTCTATTCGACGGACTACGTCTTCGGAGGCGAGGACCGGAAACGGAACGATCCCTATGAGGAGGGAGACACTCCCCAGCCTCTCAGCGTATACGGCACCTCCAAGGTGGCTGGCGAGCAGCTCGTAGCGCAGGCCAACGCGCGGCACCTCGTGGTGCGTTCGGCGGGGTTGTATGGTACGGCGACCAGCCGCAAGGGTTGGACGTTCCCCGAACTCATGCTCAACAAAGCGCGAACCGAGGGCGTCGTCCGCGTGGTAACCGACCAGGTCTTATCGCCGACGTTTACCGCGGATCTGTCGCGGAAGACGAAGGAGCTGGTCGAACAGGGCGCAACGGGTCTGTTCCACCTGACCAACTCGGGGGAGTGTTCGTGGTTTGAATTTGCCCAACAGACGTTCACCATAGCCGGCGTGGAAGCAAAGATGGAACCGATAGACACAAAACAGATGCAACAACGCGCCCGGCGACCGTCTTACTCGGCGTTGGCTACCTCCCGCCTCGGGGAGGTGGGGTTGAACCCGATGCGACCGTGGCAGGACGCTCTAAGTGATTACCTCCAGGCCAAAGGGACGATCTGAAGTCCCCGCCGCTCGCAGCGGCGAGTCCGAGGCCAGCGACACGGAGCTCGCTGTTGGCAGAGGTTTACCTTCCCGCTGTTTGACAATCCTCCGAAGCGTTCATAGCCTTATGTACAGGTCTGCAACTTACGGGCTGCAAAAAGGGGCGTTGCTTGTCGACCTCAGGATTCAACAGGACTTTTGGTATAGCGCGGGGCGTGAAGGCATTCCTGACCAGGAAGAAGGTCAAGAGCAAGAGGCAGGAGTTTCAGCGGATAAGCGACGAGCTTCATGCCGCGAAGAGCAGAGCGGAGAGAATCAAGCACAAAAAGCGGAAGAAGACCGTACAGCAGGAGATCTTTCAGCTGCAGAGGGAGCTTCGTGCCGCGGAGGTGCGGCGGGCGAAAGGCGAGCCGGAGACGGGCGCATTGCCCGACTTCGTCATCATAGGGGGGAAGAAGTGCGGGACGACGTCTCTCTACCACCTCCTGACCCAGCACCCCCACGTCGAGCACGCTGCCGCAAAGGAGCTGCACTTCTTCAACACCCTCTTCGACGAGGGTCCCGAGTGGTACCGGCAGTGCTTCCCACCTCCGAGGTGGAAGGAAGGCCGGAGGACCATCACCGGAGAGGCCACTCCAGAGTACCTGTC
>JALYGY010000129.1 GCA_030776865.1 Actinomycetota bacterium
TCGTCCACCAAACAGAAGACAGCCACCATGAAGGTGCTAAGATCCATGAACGGAAGACCTCCTTTTGTTCTCGATGGATTGGAGCACCACCGAGAGTAAGGAGGTCTTCTGTTTGGCTCAAGTGCTCAAAGAAACTTGCACACGGGGTTAGCTTGTTCTGGGCGCGGCAGCTCTCATGGTAGAATTTGCGCGTTATGAGAGACTCCGAGATCTCCGATAGGCAGCGCGAGATACTCCTCAAAACGCTGGAGCTCTACATCTCGACCGGGGCCCCGGTGGGCAGCCACGCCCTCACCGAGGAGGTCGACGCGAGCAGCTCCACGATACGGGCCGAGCTCGCCCACCTCGAGTCCCGGGGGCTCCTGACCCACCCGCACACCTCCGCCGGCCGCGTGCCGACCGACGCGGGCTACCGCTACTACGTGGATGCCCTGATGGATAGAGAGGCGCGGAAGTCGGCTTTCTTCGAGGCGCCGCAGGGATTCGGCAACCTGGACGAGCTGCTGCGGGGCGTCTCGGAGGGTATGAGCGAGGTGACGCGCCTTTTGGCCGTGGTAGCGGGCCCGAGCGCTCTGGGGGACTCGCTCTCGCGGGTGGACTATCTTCCGTTGCCGGGAGGGCCGCTCCTACTCGTCGTCTCGACGGCGAGCGGGGCCTCCTCCAGCACCACCGTGACGCTCCCCGCCTACGTCGAGGACGACGAGCTGCGAGGGATCTTCGCCGTTCTCAACTCCTGGCTCGGCGGGCGTCCCCTGGGGGGTGACATGGAGCTCGCCACCGCAGCCCGCAAGGCGCTCTCCGAGCACAACCCGCTCGTTGTCGAGGCGGTCCTCGAGGCCATCGAGGTCCTGGGGCGGGCCACCGAGCGCGGGGTGTTCGTCCGCGGCGCCTCGGCCCTGCTCGCCCGCCTGGACGAGCTCGACCCCGCAAGCCTCGCAGCGGTCGTCGAGATCTTTGAGCGCCGGCGCTGGCTTTTGCACCTGATGGGCGACGCCCTCAAGCGCTCGGTCTCCAGCTCCGGCGTCGTCGTCTCCATCGGGGCCGAGAACGCCTTCTATAACCTCGTGAGCACGAGCCTCGTCGCCGCGGCCTACAGCCACCGCGAGCGGCCCTACGGCGTCGTCAGCCTCATAGGCCCCAAGCGCATGGACTACAACGCCGCCATCTCGACGGTCCGCTCGGCGGCCGAGGCCCTGACCTACCGGTTGAGCTCCGGGTTCTAGGCGTGGCGACCAAGCGCGACTACTACGAGGTCCTGGGCGTGTCCCGGGAGGCTTCGGAGGCGGAGATCAAGAAGGCCTACCGCCGCCTCGCCCACGACCACCACCCGGACGTCAACGCCCACGATCCCGATGCCGAAGAACGCTTCAAGGAGCTTACCGAGGCCTACGAGGTCCTCTCCAACCCGGATTCCCGCCGCGCCTATGACACCTACGGACACCAGGTCCCGCGCGGAGCGCCCGGCGGGGATCCCTTCGGCGGCTTCCAGGACATCTTCGAGGCCTTCTTCGGCGACCGATCCTCTTTCGGCTCTTTCTTCGGCGCGGGCGCCCCTCGGGGGCCCAGCCGCGGTCCCGACGCCGAGGTCGAGGTGGAGGTGTCGCTGCGGGAGGCCGCGCACGAGGTGGACCGCGAGGTCACCGTTCAGATCGTAAAGAACTGTTCGGTGTGCGGGGGCGTCGGCGGGACGGAGTCCCACAGCTGCTCCACGTGCGGGGGAGCGGGGGTCGTAAGGACGGTGCGGGAGGGCCTTTTGGGCCAGATGGTGAGCACGCAGACCTGCTCGACATGCGGCGGACGAGGCAGGATCATCGATGTCTACTGCGACAACTGCCGGGGGAGCGGCAGGGTGTCGGAGGTCGAGACGCGGCGGCTTCGCATTCCCGCCGGCATCGAAGACGGTATGCGCCTTCGGGTTCCGGGGGCAGGTCACGCCGGGGAGCCGGGCGCGCCGTCAGGAGACCTGTACGTGGGCGTGAGGGTCGTAGACGATCCGGAGCTCATACGCGACGGTGAGGACCTCGTACACCGGATGAAGATCAGCTTCGTCGAGGCGGCGCTTGGGGTGGAGACAAAGGTGCCTACCCTCGATGGGACCGCCCCGGTGAGGATAGAGCCGGGGATACAGCCGGGGACGACGCTCAGGCTCAAAGGCGAAGGGATGCCACGCCTGAGGCGTCGGGGGCGTGGAGATCTCAAGATCGTCGTGGACGTGATGGTGCCGACGCGGCTGACGGGCGAGCAGCGCGAGCTTTTGGAGAGGTTCGAGGCGGTGAGCGGAGAGGAGACCTACAACGGAAGCGGGGGTTCCTTTTTCGACCGTCTCAGGGGAGTCTTCAGGTAGGGGCCCCAAGATCACACGCACGCCGATCACGCGTATCTTCGTCGATTCGACCCTCGAGACGGGCGACACTTTGCGGTTGCCGGAGGGGGAGGCGCACCACGTGCTCAAGGTCCTGCGCGGCCGGAAGGGCGACGCCCTCGAGATCGTGGACTCCGACCGGCGCCTTTTCGCTGCCGAGTTGCAGGGGGGGAGGGAGGCGGCCATCCTTGAGTCGCTGGAGGCGCCGGAAGACGCCGTGGAGGTCTCCCTGTATCAGGCCGTGCCCAAAGGCGGACGCATGGACCTCGTCATCGAGAAGGCGACCGAGTTGGGGGCGATGAGGATCGTGCCGCTCTTGACGCAGCGCGGGATCGTTGATGCCGGAGAGGGGAGGGTCGAGCGCTGGCGGCGGATAGCCGAGGCCGCGGCGCGGCAGTCCCTGCGTATGGGCGTGCCGGATGTGCTCGAGCCGCTCCCTTTCGTGAGGGCCGTGCAGCGGGTGGGGGAGAACGGTGTTCTGTTGCACAACGATTCGGGTTTGGATCCCCTCGAGGACCTGGTCGATTCTCCGGTGGTGAGCCTATTTGTCGGTCCCGAGGGCGGATGGAGCGAGAAGGAGCTACGGCTGGCCGGAGAAACGGGGCTCGCCCGTGCGCAGCTCGGACCGTACCGGCTGCGCAGCGAGACCGCCGGGGTGATCGCCGTGGCTAGGGCGCGGGCGAAACTGGAGAGCAGGAACGTCGTGGAGAGGAGATAAGTGAGCGAGCCCGACTGCATATTCTGTAAGATAGTGCGGGGGGAGATAGAGGCCGAGGTAGTCCACGACGAGGACGAGGTGCTGGCCTTCAATGACATACAGGGGCGGGCACCGGTGCACGTGCTCGTCATCCCCAAGCAGCACGTCGCCTCGCTCGAAGAGGTCACGCAGCTTCCCGAATCGGTCGCGAGGCGCCTCTTCGAGGTCTCCAGCATGGTGGCGCAGGAGCTTGGGGCGGGACAGAGCGGGTACGCCGTCCGGATCAACAACGGACTGGACGCCGGACAGGAGATCTTTCATTTGCACCTTCACGTCCTCGGGGGCAAGAAGCTGGGGATGCCGTGAGCCTGACCGAGCGAATCCAGGCGGATATGAAGGCCGCGATGAAGGAGCGGGACAGGGAGCGTGTGGGCGCTCTACGAATGCTGACAGCCGCGCTCAAGAACGGTGAGATAGAGGCGGGGAGACCCCTCAACGAGGAAGAGGAGCAGGTCATCCTGCGGCGGCAGCTCAAGCAGCGCGAGGAGTCAGCCGAGGCGTTTCGCAGGGCCGGGCGCGACGGGCAGTCGGCCTCCGAGTCGGCCGAGGCCGAGATCGTGCGCGCATACCTCCCGGAGCCGCCCTCTGCGGGGGAACTGGAGCAGATAGTGGACCGGGCGATAGGGGAGACCGGCGCGACCGGGATAAAGGATATGGGGGCCGTCATGGGACGCGCCATGGCCCTCGCCGAGGGACGCGCCGAAGGGCGGGGGCTCGCAACCCTTGTGCGCAATAGGCTGCAATGAGTAGCTATCAGCGGTTGGCTTTCAGCTTGGATCGGTCGGCGACGTGCCAGCAGGGGGCAAACGTGGCGGATTTGCCTAGAAACCAAACGCCGTTGCGCGAACGCCCGGCGGCTTACTCCGCAACCGGTAAGCTGAGCGCTGACAGCTAACGGCTAGAAAAGGAGGAACTACGGACACCCGGGTAGAGGCGAAGCTCGTAATACCGCCGGGGCGGATGCTCGAGGTCTTCGGGGAGCGCGACTCGGTCTTGAGGCGGGTCGAGGAACTGGTCGACTGCGAGGTCATCGTGCGGGGAAACGAGATCGTGCTGCGCGGGACCGAGGGGGCGGTTGACCGGGCCGAGGCGGTCTTCGACGGCCTCATCGGGCTCGCCGAGGACGACCACCACCCGACGCCGGAGACCGCAGAGAGGTTGTACAAGATGGCTGACGCCGGCGGGGGACGGGAGGTGCTGGGGGACGTTATCCTTACCCACCGCGGCCGCCGAGTCGCCCCGAAGACCCGCAACCAGAAGGCCTACACCGACGCCATCCGCGAGCATCAGATCGTCTTCGGGATCGGGCCCGCCGGGACCGGTAAGACCTACCTCGCGGTCGCGCTGGCGGTGGACGCCCTAAACAGGGGCGACGTGGCCAGGATCATACTCACCAGGCCGGCAGTCGAGGCGGGGGAGTCGCTGGGATTTCTGCCGGGCGACGTGATGGCGAAAGTGGACCCGTACTTCCGGCCGCTCTACGACGCCCTCTACGAGATGGTGGACCCTGCGAAGTTCCAGGCCCATCTGGAGAGGGGTATAATCGAGATCGCACCGCTGGCGTTCATGAGGGGAAGGACCTTGAACGACGCCTTCATCATCCTCGACGAGGCGCAGAACACCACCCCGCAGCAGATGAAGATGTTCCTGACGCGCCTCGGTTTCGGCTCGAAGATGGTGATCACGGGCGACGTCACGCAGATCGACCTCCCCAAAGGCCGCGTGAGCGGGCTCCACGACGCCCAGAGGGCGCTCACCGGCGTGGAGGGCGTCGCTTTCGTGGGCCTCCAGCGCGACGACATCGTCCGCAGTGACCTCGTCATGCGCATAGTGGACGCCTACGAGAAAGACGCTGGGGAAGAGGCGTAGGACGCCGCTGCCATGAAGCTCCGCAAGCAGCCACCGAATATGTCCCTCGGTAAAAGGGTAGACGAGTTACACCGTCCCCCGACATGGTTCGAGCGCTTTCGCTCCTGGATCGAGCGCCTGCCCAAGGATTTGCTCTACGCCGGGCTGACGATCATCAGCTTTCTCTCGCTCACGGCCCTGATCGGGCTCGGTACGCGCCCTCCCATCGAGCGGCTGATCGCCCAGGGGATCATAGCACGCGGCGATCTTGCAAAGCTCGAGTCAAGCAACCTTCTGCAGGCTCCCGATCCCTGGTGGATGCCGCTGCTCGGGGTGGGCATCGTGGTGGCGACCGAGATGGGAATCGCTTGGTACTTCCTGGAACGCTTCGGAGGCCGCATCCTCAAGACCAACATGGAGATCCGGCTGGTCCTCGCGGTCTCCCTGACCATACTGTTCACCGCCCTCGCCCGTTTCTTTATCGAGCTCGACTTCAACCCCTACCTGACGCCGCTGGCCGGACTCTCCATCATCGGTACCATGCTCCTGGGGCCCCGCCTGATGTTCCTGATGGTCGTCGTGACCGCCATCAACGTAGGCATAATAAGCGGCAACGACTTCCTCTTGACGGCGGCGCTCCTGCTCGGCTCGGGGTTCGCGATCTACACCGTCGTGCGGGTCCGTTCGCGCCAGCGGCTGCTCAAGGCCGGGCTGTTCATAGCCATGGTAATGGGTATCGTGACGTTCGCGGTGGGTCTGATCGGGGGCGGCAGCCTCTCTGCAGCCGCTTCGCAGGGCGTCCTGGGTCTGGGGAACGGGATACTCTCGCTGATGCTCGCGATGGTGCTCCTGCCCTTTCTGGAGGATGCCTTCAACGTCCTGACGCCCATGAAGCTCTTGGAGCTCTCGGATCCGGGCAATTCCCTGCTCCAGAAGCTCCTCCGCAACGCGCCCGGGACCTTCTCCCACTCGATGCAGGTCGGCAACCTCGCTGAGAATGCCGCAGAGAGGGTCGGCGCCGACCCTCTGCTCGCCCGGGTAGGAGCCTACTACCATGACATCGGCAAGATGGAGCACCCAGCCTACTTTGTCGAGAACCAGATCGCCCAGCTCAACCCACACGCGACGCTCTCTCCTACGCTCTCCGCCAAGGTCATCAAGCGCCACGTCAAGGACGGGTTGGAGATCGGGCGCGCCTGGGGCCTGCCGCAGGAGATACTGAACATCATCGCCCAGCATCACGGCTCGACCCGCATCGAGTACTTCTACCGCAAGGCCCTCGAGGAGGCCCTCGACCGGGCGGAGGTCAACGAGGCGGACTTTCGCTACTCGAGCGGCCTCCCGAAGTCCAAGGAGGCCGGGATCCTTATGCTCGCAGACTCGATCGAGGCCACAGTCAAATCCCTCCCGAAACCAACACCCAAGCGCATCGAAGACGTCGTCGCCGACACCATTAGAAAGAAGATCGAAGACGGCCAGTTCGATGAGTGCGACCTGACCATGCGCGACATCCACGCAGCGGGGGAGGCTATCCGCGAGGCCCTTATCGGCTTCCTCGGTCCCCGTATCGAGTACCCGGAAGCCCCTGCCAATAAAGCCGCCGCCCAGAAGGCGGCCGGAGACGCCACCTGATACCTGCGCGGCCCATGTCCTTCTCCGTCGCGGTCCTCGACAGAGCTGGCTACGACAGGCTCGACTCCGAACGCGCCACCCAACTCTGCGCGGCGGTTTTCTCCAGCAGGGGCTTCGATGTCGAGCGCGTGGGCGAGGTCTCGGTGGCGCTCGTCGAACCCGGTGTTATCCGCGATCTCAACCTGAAGTTCAGGAAAAAGGATGAGCAGACCGATGTGCTCAGCTTCGTTCTGGACGGTCCCTACGGAGAGATGGTGGGGGAGGTGGTGATCTGCCCCGCCTGCGCGCGCCCGCAGATGGGCGTCGACGAGTTGGTGGCGCACGGCGCGCTGCACCTGAGCGGTATGGATCATGGGGAAGACTTCGAGGAGAGCGAGATGGCCCGAGCGCAGGAGGCCATCATGAGGGCGGTACGTGACGCAGAAGGGTAAACAGCCCATAAAGGGCCAGCAGGGCGTACCCCGGAGCTTCGAGCTGGCCTACCGCGGCCTGGTCTATGCGGTCCGTACCCAGCGCAACATGCGCATCCACGTGATCGTAGCGACGCTGGTGCTGCTCGCGAGCTTGCTTGTAGACGTGAGAAAGCTGGAGCTGGCGGTCCTCGTCCTCGTCATACTCCTCGTCCTCATCACGGAGATGCTCAACACAGCGCTGGAGTTCGCCGTGGACCTCGCGACCAAGGAGTACCATCCTCTGGCCAAGCTGGCGAAAGACGTCTCGGCTGGGGCCGTCCTCGTCTCCAGCGTCGGGGCGGTGCTGGTAGGGTACCTGATCCTGGCCGATAACCTGGGGCCGCTCTCGCTTGAGACGCTCGACAGCATACGTCGCCAGCCGGCTCACCTCACGCTGGTCACCCTGGGGGTGATAGTCCTTGTCGTGTTGCTGGGGAAGGCGCTCACGCGCTCGCCGCGTTCGTTCTACGGGGGTATGCCCTCGGGCCACGCGGCGGTCGCCTTCGCCGGGTGGGTCGCCGCGAGCTTCGTCGCCTCCGAGGGACGCTACGCGGGGCTGGTCTCCATCATCGCGTTGCTCATGGCCCTGCTTGTCTGCCAGAGCCGCGTGGAGAGCGGGACCCATACCTTCTACCAGGTGGCGATGGGAGCCCTGATCGGGGTCCTCATCACCGTAGCCGCCTTCCAACTGCTGTGAAGGGAGCCCCCGACTTGAATCTCGAAACCTTGATGGATGCCGCGCGCGAGGCCTCCAGGAACGCCTACGCACCCTACAGCGACTTCCACGTCGGCGCGGCGATCCTCACCGAGAGCGGCACCATCCACGCCGGCTGCAACGTGGAGAACGCCTCCTACGGGCTCGCGATCTGCGCCGAACGCAACGCCGCCGCTGCGATGATCCTCGCAAACCCCGAGGACCGTGAGGTCGAGCTCGTCGCCGTCTTCAGCCCCGACGCATCGCCGTGCTTTCCGTGCGGGGCCTGCCGCCAGGTCCTGCGCGAGTTCGGCTGCAAGGAGGTGGTGGTCGAGAAAGCGTCCGCCCTGCGCCGCTACCCGTTCGAGGAGATACTGCCTCACTCCTTCGGCCCGGAGTCCCTGGGATGAGCGAACAATCCGCCAACGGAGGCCCCGGAAACGGTTTCCGGAGCGGTTTCGTCGCCGTCGTCGGACGGCCGAACGTGGGCAAATCCACGCTGGTCAA
>JALYGY010000130.1 GCA_030776865.1 Actinomycetota bacterium
CTCGCACTCCCCGGCTGGGACCTCGTAACGTTCCCAACCCTCACCCCCGGTCCACTCCTCGAAGAACACGCCGCGCTTGCCGAAGGGTGTAGAGAGCATAATCAGCCGCCCGCCCGATACGGCGAGCATCGGCCTTATGGCGTAGTAGAGCCCCTCGTCTACCCGCGATGCCTCGTCAACTATCAGGAGGTCAACACCGGAGAAGCCGCGGACGGTCTTCTCTGTGCCGGGTAGGGCTTCTATCCGGGAGCCGTTGGCGAGTTCTATGCCGAGCTTTCTATAACTGTCTGCGGGGATGACATGCCCGAGCGTGCGGTAGGACTCCGCTACCTTGCCGAATGTCTCTTTGGCCTGGCGCTCGCTAGGTGCAAGGATGAGGACCAGGGCGCCGGGATGGTACAGGGCACGGTGGAGGCCTATCACGGCGGCGGTGGTGCTTTTACCTGCTTGTCTCGCCACGTTCAAAAGGACGCGGGCAGCGTCGGAGTGGAGCGACCGCTCTTGCCAGTGGTCCGGCTCGAGGCCGACCGAGCGGGCGAACTCTACCCGGTCCGCGGGAATCTCCCGATGACGGGACTGGCCCCGCTCCCGGAGACGCCGAACCACCTTAGCCAGCGACGCCGTACTCACGCTTGAGCTCTTCTATCTCGGCGGCCAGCTCGTCGGTTTCCTTCACCTGGCGCTCGAGGGCGATAAAGTCTTTGAGTGCCCTGTAGCCCTGGATCATCACCGCGGCATCGTTGCGATCTAGATCTCCGGCTTTCACGTCCCTGATCAGGTTCTTGATCTCGTCTTTGAGGCCGGCGGGCGCATGGTAGGGCCAGATACCCCCGGAGGTCCTTGCGGATGCCCCACACCCGCCGCCTGCGTTGACCATGTGCGGCTTACCGCCGACCCTACCCGGTGGCGCCATAGGGATCGCCCCCGCTGCGCTCAGGCGGCGGCTCAGACAGGCAGGCTTCCAGCTCTCCGTCGCCGCTGTCTTCGGCATTCTTCTGCTCAGGAAACCCTTGAGTTCCCTGGTCAAAGGCACGCTGCTGATGTCCTTCAAGAAGCCGCCCGAGCAGATCTCGAACCTGCTCTCGATCTCTCTTTCGGCCCAGATCGCAACCACCCCGATAGTCGCGGCGAGCTTCGACCAAGTCTCGGTGATCGGGCTGCTCACCAACCTGATCGCCGTGTCGCTCTCCGGTCTGATCCTCACTCTTGGGCTCCTCGGCTGCGTATTGGGAAACATCGCGCCCGCGCTAGCCTATCCGCTGAACGCCACAAACGGCTTTCTGGTCATCCTGCTCGAGTGGACGGCCCGGGTAGCTTCCTCCCTCCCGTTCGCCACCGTGACGACGCCGGGGATCACACTCCTCCTGGTCGGGCTCTTCTACGTTGGCTGCGTCCCCGCCGCCATAGCCGAGAGGGCCTTCCCCAAAGAGCGCTGACCGCTGTGGGCCGCCGTCCTCGTCCTCTGGACGGCGCTGTGGCTCGCGCTCGTCGGCACCGGTGGCTTCTAGGAGCGAGGAGAACCGGCCGCAGTTATTCACCTTGCTCATCTGAAATTCGACCCCTCTGATTTCGTAAAGCGAAGGTTTTGTGAGCGCCGCAAGCGTCTAGAATAGGTTCGTGGGCATCTATCTACTTCTGGGCGACGACGAGGAGCGCAAATCCCGCGGCGTGGAGAAGCTGCGCGGGGGCCGGACGGTGGAGGCTTACGACGCCTCCGAGATGGGCCCCGAGGCTGTCGTCCGGGCATGCAACTCGTACTCGCTCTTCGGCGAAGGACCGTTCGTCGTCGTCAGGAGCCTCGACACCTGGAACGCCGCCCAGAAGGCGGTAATAGGGGACTACCTGCAGAATCCGGCATCCGCGGCGGATCTCGTGCTGCTCGGCAGGAAGCTCGGCGCCCGCGAGAAGCTCCTCGCGGCCGTAAAAAAGTGCGGGGAGGTCCACAACTTCGAGCAGCCCACTGGCAGGGCGCTCGTCGGGTGGGCCGTTGGGCACGCGAAGAGGTTGGACCTAGACCTCCCGGAGGACGTCGCCCGGGGCCTGATCGAGCGCTGCTCGGGCGACAAGATGCGTCTCGTGAGCGAGATGGAGAAGCTGGCGCTGTACGTTGGTGAGGGCCGGGCGACAGAACAGGACGTAGAGGCCCTGTGCCCGCCGGACGTCCAGTCAAATATCTTCGCCTTCGTGGACGCTTTGGCCGCCGGTGATCGGGGGGAGGCCCTCAAGCTCCTGGAAGACCTCGTTGGCACCGGCGAGCCGCCCCTGCGGATGACGTACATGGTTCGTCGCCAGTTCCGACTCGTGGGCCGGGCTCGGACGCTGTTCGAGCGCGGCGCTTCCCAGGGCGAGGTGGCGAAGGAACTGAAAGTGCCGCCGTTCGTCGCGCGCAAGCTCGAGGAGCAGGCAAGAAGGTTGAATGAGGAGGACCTGGAGTGCGCGCTCGAACTCGTCCTCGATCTGGAGCGTGGTCTAAAGGGAGGGAGCGACCTCGGCGATACGCTACAGGTCGAGCTCGCCGTCCTGAAGCTCTCGGGGGCTGGGGACTAGAGAAGCGGAGCTCTAACCTTCGTTGCCGGAGAGCGCCTTGTCGAGGCGGCTGACCTTGCGTGCGGCCTTGTTGGGGTGGATAACGCCCTTTGTTGCGGCCTTGTCGTAGGCCGTTTGCGACTCGTTTCTGAGCTGCCGGGCCCTCTCCTCGTCACCGGCGTCCAGCGCCCGGTAAAAGTTCTTGGAGAGGTTTTTGAGACGGCTCTCGACGCCACGATTCTGCTCGTATCGCTTGCGGCTGTGCTTGTCGCGCTTGGATGGTGCGGGCACGCTCTCGCTCCTCTTGCTTTCTTAATTACCTGACCGGGAGAATGTAACATACGCGGAGCAAAGGGGCAATCATGGTAAACTCTGAGGGTGAAAAACATCGAGCGTACGCGCAACTTCTGCATTATCGCGCACATTGATCACGGCAAGAGCACCCTCGCCGACCGGCTGCTGGATGTAACGGATGCCGTACCCGAGCGCGAGCGGGTGGACCAGATCCTGGACACCATGGAGCTCGAGCGCGAGCGAGGCATAACGATCAAGGCCCAAGCCGTGCGCCTCATCTACAACAGGGGCGACGGCGAGTGGGCCCTCAACCTCATAGACACCCCGGGTCACGTGGACTTCGCCTACGAGGTCTCGCGGGCGATAGCCGCCTGCGAGGGGGCGCTCCTCGTCGTGGACGCGAGCCAGGGCATCCAGGCTCAGACGCTCGCTAACCTGTATCTGGCGATGGAGCACGACCTGGAGATCATCCCCGTCCTCAACAAGATAGACTTGCCCGTCGCCGACGTGCCCGCCGCCACCGAGGAGCTCGTCGAGGTCCTGGGCGTGGACGAACCAGAGGTTCTCAAGATCTCCGCCAAGACCGGCGAAGGCGTGAAAGGCGTGCTCGACGCCATCGTTGATCGGGTGCCGGCTCCGGAGACCGCGCAGGAGCAGACGCGAGCCCTGATCTTCGACTCCTACTACGACCCTTACCGGGGTGTCGTCTCTCTAGCCCGCCTCTTCGACGGCGAGCTGCGCAAAGGTGACAAGGTCAGGGCGATGGGCAGCGAGGAGCGGTTCGAGCTCCTGGAGGTCGGCTGCTACTCGCCGAAACCCACGGCGCTCCCTGCGCTCAGAGCCGGTGAGGTCGGGTACGTCATCGCCGGGCTCAAGGACATCGAGGAGCTGCGCGTCGGCGATACGGTTACACGAGTGGAAGATCCTGCCTCCGAACCCCTGCCCGGCTACACCCAGGCGCTCCCGACGGTCTTCTGCGGGCTCTACCCTACCGTGGGCAACGACTTCGAACGGCTCCGGGACGCTCTGGCCAAGCTGCAGCTAAACGACGCCTCGCTCTTCTTCGAGCCTGAGAACTCCCGGATGGGGTTCGGGTTCAGGTGTGGCTTCCTGGGACTGTTGCACATGGAGATCGTGCAGGAGAGGCTGGAGCGGGAGTTCGACCTGGACCTGATCGCCTCCTCGCCGAGCGTGAAATATGAAGTTGTGGTTGACGCTGAGACTTTAGAGATCACCAACCCGAGCGATCTGCCGGAGTCCTTCGAGGAGATCCGTGAGCCCGTGGTGCGGGCGACGATCATCGCGCCAAAAGAGTACGTCGGCGCCGTGATGGGCCTCTGCCACGAGAAGCGCGGGGTTTCGGTGGGGATGGAGTACATCTCGACACGCAGGGTGCAGCTCACCTACGATTTGCCGCTCGCCGAGGTGATAACGGACTTCTTCGACGCCCTCAAGAGCCGCACCAGGGGCTACGCGTCCTACGACTACGAGCAAAGAGGCTACGAGAGCGCGGACCTGGTGAAGGTCGAGGTGCTGGTCTCGGGAGAGCCCGTGGACGCCCTCTCGATCATCGTCCACCGCGACAAGGCCTACCTTCGCGGCAGAGCGCTCGTCGAGAAGCTCAAGGAGCTGATCCCGCGCCAGCAGTTCGAGGTTCCGGTGCAGGCGGCGATGGGAAGGAGGGTCATCGCCCGCGAGACGGTCCGGGCCTACCGCAAAGACGTTACCGCCAAGTGCTACGGCGGCGACATCACGAGGAAGCGCAAACTGCTCGAGAGGCAGAAGACGGGCAAGCGCCGGATGAAGCAGGTCGGGAACGTGGAGATCCCGCAGGAGGCCTTTCTCGCGGCGCTGCGCATCTAGCTAACCCGATGTGCGGGTTTTTCAGATGAGTAGCTTCGAGAGCCGGAAGGGTTAGTTTCCCATTTGGTGGTTGAGTAGGAAGGCAACAGTGTGACTCAAGACCTTCCGAAGCAGCCTGGCGCTCAAATGCCAGAGATCCTTGGCCCATACTCTCTTTATGGAGTAGCGCTCTGTGAGCTGCGAAAAGACTGTGTCGATTCGGTAGCGAAGCCGGCTCAGATAGGCGCTTCTTTTGGGGTTGGGATCGTGCTTTTTGGTCCGGTAGGAGGCCGCCAGCTCGACGCCCCGCCCAGCCAATTCCTCCCTAAGCGGGGGCGACCAGTAATTGCGGTCTGCGACCACCACGCCTCGGGTACGCTCGAGGAGCTCGGGCACCGCCGAAAGCTCGTGGGCGTTGGCCGGGGCCACCGAAAAGCGAGT
>JALYGY010000131.1 GCA_030776865.1 Actinomycetota bacterium
TCAGAGTAGGGGTACTGGAAGATCCTACCGGCATCCCTTATCGCGGCCTTGGCGCCGATGGTCCCGAAGGTGATGATGTGGGCTACGTGCTCGTGCCCGCCGTACTTCTCGGTCACGTACCTCGTGACCTCGCCGCGTCCCTTGACCGAGAAGTCTATGTCCACGTCCGGCATGCTAATACGGTCCGGGTTCAGGAAACGCTCGAAGAGCAGCGAGTACTGCAGGGGATCTAGCTCCGTTATCTCGAGAGCGTACGCCACGATGGAACCCGCCGCCGAACCCCGCCCGGGCCCGACGGCGATCTTCCTGTCCTTGGCGTACTTGACGAAGTCCCACACGATGAGGAAGTAGTCCGCGAAACCCATCTTGGCGATCGTCGCGAGCTCGAAGTCTAGCCGACGCTCGATCTCCGGCGTGAGCCGACCGTACCTCTTCCCGAGCCCCTCTTCGCACCGCTCGCGCAGGTACTGGTCCGCGGTGTACCCTTCGGGCTTGGGGAAGTTGGGGAGCCGCGTCTTGCCGAGCTCTATCCCCACATCCTCGACGAGGTCCACGACCTTGACGGTATTCTCCAGCGCCTCAGGGTGGTTCGGGAAGAGCTGCGCCATCTCTTCCGCCGACTTGACGTAGAATTCCTCACCCCTGAACTTCAGTCGCCTGGGGTCGCTGTAGAACTTGCCGGTGCCGATGCACAGCAGTACGTCGTGCATCCTGGCGTCTTTTTTCGTCGTGTAATGGGAGTCATTGGTGGCCACGAGGTCCAGCCCCGTCTCCTTGTGCAGCCGAACCAAGCCCTCGTTGACCCGCTTCTGTTCAGGGATCTCCTTGTGGTCCTGCATCTCGAGGTAGACGGCGTCGAAAACGGCACCATACTCCAGCAGTAGCCTCCTCGCCTCGTCCAGCCGGCCCTCGAGGATCCGGATCGGGACCTCGGCGGAGAGGCAGCCGGAGAGGCAGATGAGTCCCTTGCCATACCTGCGCAACAGCTCCATATCCACGCGGGGCTTGCGGTAGAAGCCCTCCAAATACCCCGCCGTGCAGAGCTTGATCAGGTTCTTATAGCCCTCGGCGGTGCGGGCGAGGAGGGTGAGGTGGTAGTACGGGGCGCGGCTGCGATCGTGTCTGTCCACCGCTACATAGACCTCGCAACCCATGATGGGCTTGACGCCAGCCTCTTTCGCCTCCTTGTAGAACTTGATCGCCCCGTACATCACCCCGTGGTCCGTGAGCGCGATGCCGGGCATGCCCTCTTGTTTGGCGAAGGAGATGAGGTCTCTTATCCGGCTCGCCCCGTCGAGCATCGAGTACTCCGAGTGACAGTGCAAATGCGCGAAGGCGCCGCCGGAAGAAACCGACAAAAACTCCCTCCTCCCAGATCCCGGGACACCAGGCGGCGCCTTCTTCTCCAGGCACCGCCCGTCGCCCTGTCCTCCCGATCCAACCTCGGACGCAGGCCACTATACGAGAAGGGGGTGCCGCTTGTCTAGATCACCTGGACCACAAGTTGAACCTTGATTTGCAGGACTTTTCAGGAGTAGGTTTCAGGCGTCAGGTAGGGGGCGGGTTGCGTGGCCGCTATCGGGAAGAGCTACTGGCCGCTTTCTGCTCTCAGTTACGCCACTTCATGGGGAGCTTCACTGTCCGCCAGAAGCTGACGGCTAAAGCCTCAAACCTGACACCTTTTATGGCTCTTCCTCATCGTCTCTCCAGAGGAGCCAGTTCAGGGCTATCTGGGCGCTGAGGATGGCGAAGAGCAGGGCGAAGAGGCCGTTGCGGAGGTCGTGGATCCAGGCGGTATAGACGACGAGGGCGGAGGAGACGGCTAGGGCGGCGATGACGAAGAGGAGCGTGAGCCCGAGCATGAGCGCCCGGAGGGCGCGCCGGAGGATGCCGTCAGGGCGGCTACCGATCTGCCCTTCGTCAACGCTCGGGGACACCTTCGTCAGTCCTGTTTGCCGCTGGCCTTCTCGGTGGAGGAGTCCTTCTTCTCCTTCTTCTGTGCGCCCTTTTCACCCGACTCGCCGTTTTTGGACGTGGTCTCTGCCTTCGCGCCAGCCCTGTAGTCGGTCGAGTAGAAGCCCGAACCCTTGAACGAGATGTTCACCGGTTGCATAACCTTCCGCACCGGCGCGTCGCACTCGATACAAAAAGCCAGGGGGTCTTCGGAGAGCTTTTGCAGCACGTCGAAGACGTGCCCGTTCTCGCACTTGTACTCGTAGATC
This sequence comes from Actinomycetota bacterium, assembly GCA_030776865.1. Classification (GTDB taxonomy): domain Bacteria; phylum Actinomycetota; class Rubrobacteria; order Rubrobacterales; family Rubrobacteraceae; genus JALYGY01. Next base: position 2,223 of record JALYGY010000131.1, read on the forward strand.
GGCATCCAGCCTCCACAGTTCACGAACTCGCAACACGGGGATTATACAACCTGGGGGCCGCCGGACGCCTGCTCTAGATGGGGTCTCCTAACGCGGGCGGCGGGTAGGGTCGATCTCTCCGGAGCTGAAATCCCGTTCCATGTGCTCGCGGGCGGCCTGCACCAGCTCGGGCTTGGAGGTGATCTCATCCACCTCGGCCGGCGAGACGTTGCGCCGCACGTACTCCTCCCCCACGATCTCTTGCAGGCCGGCTCCCTCGCCGAGGCGGTGGATGATGTATTCGACGACCCGCTCTTCGCGTGCGGAATGGTAGTCGAGGCTGAACAGCCTATCCCAGAAGGATCGCTGTTTACTCTCCTCGGGCATGCCGCGCTCCTCTCTTCGGGCTCCTTGAGGAAGTATACCCGGCGCTACGCCCTCGCGTGCGCGGCGACACGAGGGCGTCGACTCAATCTCTCGTGGCCAGCTCGTCCAGCGACTCTCCCGCAAGACGGTACACCGTCCAGTCTTCCATGGGCACGGCACCTAGAGCCTTGTAGAACCTTATCGCGGGCTCGTTCCAGTCCAGAACCCACCATTCGAGCCTCCCGCAGCCGCGCTCTCTGGCCAGCTTCGCAAGACGCGCCAGGAGCGCCTTACCGTACCCCATGCCCCTATATCTCGGTCTCACGTACAGGTCTTCCAGGTAGATGCCGGGCCTGCCCAGAAAGGTCGAGAAGTTGTGGAAGAAGAGGGCAAACCCCGCAGGCTCGCCGCCGTGGTGGCCGATCAGAACCTCAGCCGTTCGCCGCTCCCCGAAGAGCGAGTCCCTGAGCACCTCCTCGGTAGCGACGACCTGGTGCGAGAGACGCTCGTACTCAGCCAGCTCCTTTACGAGCGAGAGGATGAGGGGCACGTCGTCTTCGGTGGCGGCTCGAATCTCGAGCTCCAGCATACGGGACGTGCCCCTAGACCCGCGCCCCCACGAGGGCCCCGGCTATTTGCACGGCATTGGTCGCGGCTCCCTTGAGCAGATTGTCCGCCACGCACCAGTAGCCTACTGCGCCACCCTCCACCCTGAGCCTCCCGACGCGCACCCCCCGCTCACCCGCGGCCTCCAGCGGCGTAGGGAAGGCCGCAGGATCCCCGGAGAAGTCGACGCCGGGCGCCGCGCCCAAGACCTCGAGCACTTCGAGGAGACTCGCCTCTCGCTCCGTCTCGACGTGGACGCTCTCGGCGTGGCCGGTGTGCACTGGGATTCGGACGGCGGTCGCGAACACGGGCAGGTCCGGGAGGGAGAGGATCTTGCGCGATTCCTCCCGCATCTTCCGCTCCTCGGTGGTGTAGCCGTCCTCCCCCACGCCGCCGATGAGCGGTATGGCGTTCCCGGCTATGGGCTTCGGGAAGGCCTCCTCGCGGCCGTTCTCCAGCGCCTCGACGCCGCTGCGCCCGGCCCCCGAGACCGCCTGGTAGGTCGAGACGACGACCTTTTTTATGCCGAACTCGCGCACCAGGGGAGCCAGGGTCACGACCATCTGGATCGTGGAGCAGTTCGGGTTGGCGATTATGCCGTTGTGTTGGTCGAGGGCCTCGGCGTTCACCTCGGGGACGACGAGTGGCACCTGCGGGTCGAGCCGGAAGTCGCTGCCGTTGTCTATGACCACCGCGCCCCGACTTACCGCCTCGCGGGCGAGCTGAGCGGCGGCGCCCTTCTCGCCCTCGGTCCCGGCGAAGAGCGCGTAGTCCACCCCCTCGAAGGCCACCGGCTCGGCGACCCCTACCTCGAAGGTCTCTCCGGCGAGGACCGCCCGGCGGGCGCTGCGGGCGAGTACGCGCAACTCGCTTAATGGAAACTCCTGCTCCTTTAGCTCCGCGACCAGGCGCTCGCCGACGAGGCCCGCGCCTACTACCGCGACCGTGTATCCCCCGCGCATCTCTTAATCGTCCCTCCCGTCGTCCTCTACGGCTTTGTTGGCTATGTCGAGCAGGTCGAAGACGACGCCGCTCGCCGTGCGCTCCGGGCCCGCGCCGGGCCCGCGTATGGTGAGGGTAACATCCGAGTAGCGCCGCGTGCGGAAGTCGAAGACGTTCTCGGGGCCGTTTATCGGGCCGAAGGGGCTCTCTACGGGTTCGTCAACCAGCCCCACCTTCACCGGTCCCCGCTTCGGGATGCGGGCCAGGTAGCGGAGCATGTGGTGCTCTTCGACGGCCAGAAGCCTCTCCGCGAAAGCTTCGTCGTGCTCCGGCAACCTCTCCATGAACTCCTCCAAGGAGACGTCTTCGAGGCCAGTGGGGACGAGCGATCGGTAGGGGATCTCCCCCGGCTCGATCCTTCGCCCCATCTTGCGGGCGAGGATAATCGCCTTGCGCGCCACGTCGAGGCCAGAGAGGTCGTCGCGGGGGTCGGGCTCGGCGTAGGCGAGGGCGACCGCCTCTTTGACGGCCTCAGAAAATGGACGGCCGGACTCGACCGCGCTCATGACGAAGCCCAGGGTCCCGCTCGGGCTCGTCTGGATCTCCAGGATCTCGTCGCCGCTCGCGATCAGGGCGTCTAACGTGGAGATGATCGGCATCCCCGCCCCTACGGTCGCCTCGTGCCAGAGCCTGTCGGGCAGCATCCGCGTGAGCCGCTCGTACTCCTCCGTGCTCCCGGAGAGCGGCCCCTTGTTGGAGAGCACGAGATAGGAACCGTTTTGCACCCCGAGTAGATCCAGGTCGTAGGTCCCCCCGTGCACCGCGACGTCCACGACGACCCTCGTCGTCCCCGGAGCGGGCTCGGAGGCCAGAACCCCCTCGAGGGGCTCGACCCCTAGAGTCGAGAGCTTGCCGCCAGCCTCCTTCAGCCGGATCGCCTGCGGCAGAAGCTCCTCACCGACCAGCGCCCCCGAGGTGTCGGAGACCGCTCGGTAGTTTAGTTCTAAACTGTGTTCATCGCGCCAGCGTTTACGTTCTTCGAGCACGATCTGGGCGACCTTCCGCCCGACGTGCCCGAGCCCGATCTGGACTATCTCGAGCCGCTTCACGCGACCACCTCTTCGGTTCGTGAGACCAGGCCCGCGTGAAGGGTGCGCAACGCCTTCTCGGCGGCATCCGCGACCACGACGAACACCAGCCCGGCGGTGGCTCTACCGGCGTGCAGAGGAGATATCCCTGCCTCGCGCAGACGGGTCAGGCCGCACGCGAGGTCTCCGTCTACGGACGACCCGATGCAGACCACCGCCGCCGCTTTGCGCTTGTGGCCGGGCACGCAGGGAACCTCGACCGCAAAACGCCTGCGCAGGGCGACGCAGCGGATACCCGGCCCGTCCTCGCGCTCCGAGACGCGGGTACCGGCGCACTCCAGGTTGAAGGTATTGCGCACCAGGACCTCGATTCCCGCTTCGGAGGCGGGCTCCATCGTCTTGGGGTGCAGGACCTTGGCCCCGAGGGCCGCGAACAGGCCCGCCTCCCGGTAGGAGAGACGGGGCATCAGCGTAGCGTCCGGGACCAGCCGCGGGTCGGCGTCGAGCACCCCGTCGACGTCGGACATGATCCAGACCTCTCCGGAGCCCAGGGCCCGTCCGAGCACCGTCGCCGAGAGGTCCGAGCCTCCCCTGCCCAAGGTGGTCGGCGACCCTTGCGGCGAGCGTCCGACGTAACCCGGCACGACCGGCACGGTTTCTTCCCAGAGAAGGGGGGCGACGTAGCGGGAACAACGTCTGTGCGTCTCGGCCGGGTCCACGTGCGCTCCGTCGAAGCCTGCGTTGGTGGCTATCGGATCTTCGGCGACGACCGCGGCCGGCGTGCCGGCGCTCCTGAGGGCGCCGGCCAGGATCTGCGACGAGAGCCGTTCGCCGTGGGCCGCGATCCCGGCCCGCCGGGCCGCAGGGTTCTCTGCGGCGGGCGCGTCGAGGGCTCGCACGAGTTGCTCCAGCAAGTTCGACAGCCGCTGCTCGACCTCCCCCAGGTGCTCCGAAGAGATCGCTTCGCGGGCCGCCCGCAGGTGGCGTTCGGAGAGCGTGCGGTGGAGCTCCGCGATAGACCCCTCGCGCGTGGCGCCGGTCGTAGTTCTGCCGGCCCGCCCGGTTGTGGTGTCGGCGTAGCCGAGCAGGGTGTCGGTGGTCCCGCTCATCGCCGAGACGACGACGGCCACGGGGCGGCCGCGGGCGGCCTCGGTCGTAATTTCGGCGACGCGCAGAAAACGCGCGCCGTCGCCGACCGAGGTGCCCCCGAACTTGATCACCAGGGGTCTATCGCTCACGCCCTTACGCTCCACCTAGTGCTTGATCCAGGTCATACAGGATGTCGTCTATGGATTCCAGGCCGACCGAGAGGCGAACGTAGTCCGGGGTTACGCCGGTGGACTTCTGCTCGTCCACCGAGAGCTGCGAGTGGGTGGTCGAGGCGGGGTGTATCACCAGGCTCTTGGCGTCGCCCACGTTCGCGAGCAAGCTGTGCAGCTCCAGACGGTCAATAAAGCGCTTGCCGGCCTCGAAGCCGCCGTCTATCCCGAAGCCGAGGATCGCGCCGTAGAGCCCTTCGCGGTGGTACCTGCGGGCGAGCTCGTGCGTCGGATGGGAGGAGAGGCCGGGGTAGTTGACCCAGTTGACCTTCGGGTGTCCCTGCAGGAACTCGGCGACGGCCATCGCGTTCTGCGAGTGGCGCTCCATCCTGAGGTGCAGCGTCTCGACGCCCTGCAAAAAGAGGAAGCTGTTGAACGGGCTGAGCGCCGGGCCGTAGTCCCTGAGCATCTGGATGCGGGCCTTCAGGATAAAGGAGAGCTCGCCCAGAGTCGGGTAGATATCGAGCCCGTGGTAGGAGGGGTCGGGCTCGGTGAATCCGGGGAACTTGCCGTTATCCCAGGGGAACTTTCCGCCGTCCACGATAACGCCGCCTATGCTGGTGCCGTGCCCGCCGATGAACTTCGTCGCCGAGTGAACGACGATGTCCGCCCCGTGCTCCAGGGGTTGGACCAGGTACGGCGAGGGCAGGGTGTTGTCCACGATGAGCGGAACTCCCGCGTCGTGGGCTACCGCCGCCAGCCTTTCGATATCCAGCGTATTGAGCGCCGGGTTTCCGACGGTCTCGGCGAAGATCGCCCTTGTCTTGTCGGTGATCGCCGTGCGGAAGGCCTCGGGATCGGTGCCCTCGACGTACTTCACGTCGATCCCGACCTTGGGCAGGGTATAGTGGAAGAGGTTGTAGGTACCGCCGTAGAGCTCGGCGGCCGAGACGAGCTCGTCCCCAGCCCCCATGATGTTGAGGATGGCGAGGGCCTCCGCCGCCTGCCCCGACGCAGTCGCCAGGGCCCCCACGCCCTTCTCCAGAGCGGCTATGCGCTTCTCGAAGACATCGGTCGTGGGGTTCATGATGCGGGTGTAGATGTTGCCCTCTTCGGAGAGTGCGAAGAGGTTCGCGGCGTGGTCCGTGTCGTGGAAGACGTAGGAGGTGGACTGGTAGATCGGGACGGCCCGCGCCGTCGTCGTGGGATCCACCTCCTGCCCGGCGTGCAGCGCCAGGGTCTCGAACCCGTACTCGTGCACCTTCTGATCCGCTATGTCGGTCATCTGCGTCTCCTTCCTAACTGTCGAGGAACGGCCCTACGGCCTCCCTTAGCTCTGCCCAATCCTTCAAGAACGAGTCGTGCCCGCTCAGGGACTCGATCTCCGCGTAGCGCGCCCGCGCCCCGGCCTCCTTCGCCCTCTTTGCCGCCGCGCGCACCTCGCCCGGAGGGAAGAGCCAGTCGCTCGAGATCCCGACGAACAGCACCTCGGCCTCGATGCGGGAGTAGGCCTCCCCCTCGGACTCGTAGCCGGCGGCAACGTCGTAGAGGTCCATCGCCCGCGAGAGGTAGAGGTAGGAGTTGGCGTCGAAGCGGTTGACGAGGTCGCGACCCTGGTAGTGCAGGTAGCTCTCGATCTCGAAGCGCCCGCCGAACTCCTCATAGAGCGCCGGCCGGCTCGCTGGCCTCCGCCCGAACCTCTCCCACTGACCGGCGGCGCTCTGGTAAGTCATCATACCGGCCATCCGGGCGATGGTGAGGCCGGCGTCGGGGGAACGTCCGGTCCCGTAATAGTCGCCGCCCCGCCAGTCGGGGTCGGCCATGATGGCGCGGCGGCCGAGCTCGCTCATCCCTACCCCCTGCGGACCGAGGGCACCCGTCGCTGCAACCGGGACGGCCTTCTCGACGAAGTCCGGGAACTCTACCGCCCACTCGAGCGCCTGCTGCCCGCCGATGGAGCCCCCGATCACGAGCTGCAGCCGCCGAACCCCTAGAGAGTCCAGGAGCCTCTTCTGCGCCCGCACCATGTCCCGGATGGTGACCAGGGGGAAGCGCAGCGCGTACGGGCTTCCGCTCTCGGGGTCGAGGGAAGCGGGCCCCGTGCTCCCGTAGCACCCCCCGAGCACGTTCGAGCAGACGACGAAGTACCTCTCGGTGTCTATGACGAGCCCCGGGCCGACCATCGGGCTCCACCACCCGCCACGCCTGTGCGCGGTGTCCGGCTCCCCGGCGGCGTGCGAGTCGCCCGTCAGGGCGTGCACGAGGAGTACGGCGTTCTCACCCGCGGCGTCGAGATCCCCCCAGGTCTCGTAGGCGAGCGTTACTTCTCGCAGGGCGCCGCCGAACTCCGGCTCGAAAGAACCTACAGGGTGGTGGAGTCTGCCGGGGGAACCCTGGGCCGGAGCGTGCCTAGCCCCGGCCCCCGGGTCTAGTGTCATACTCGGTAGTAATACAGCCTCCTTCTCTCGTCGGGTCCTACGCCTTACGCGCAACCCGCTCCGCAGAAGAGGCTATCTCTGCCTCTCCCCACATCTCCCAAGACCTAGGGCCTAG
>JALYGY010000132.1 GCA_030776865.1 Actinomycetota bacterium
CTGCTAAGAGTTACAGAAATCTAAAGAGCACTTACCGGAGGTGGTGGAGTCACTATGGAACCTTCAGCGGATGAGCTGCGAGTCCTGGATGGGAGCAGCGCCCGGAACCTAAGGAAGCTGGAGCGCATCGTCGCGCGCTACCGGAGCGCGCTAGTAGCCTTCTCCGGCGGGGTGGACTCCTCGCTCGCCCTGGCGGTTGTCGCGCGCGTGCTTCCAGGGGATGCGGTCCTGGCGGTGACCTCGAACAATGAGACCTATCTGCCGTCCGAGCTGGAAGGGGCGGTCCGGTTCGTCCGCTCGCTCGGCGTCGAGCACCTCGTCGTGGACACGCGGGAGCTCGACGACCCCAACTACGCGAGCAACCCCGCCAACCGCTGTTACTTTTGCAAGCACACGCTCTACGCCGACCTGGCGGAGATTGCCGCCGAGCGCGGGTACGACTGCGTGATCGACGGCGCCAACAAGGACGACGAGGGGGACCATCGTCCGGGCAGGAAGGCGGCCGCCGAGCACGGCGTGGTCTCCATCCTCGCCGAGGCCGGCATGACGAAAACCGAGGTGAGAGAGCTGGCGAGGAATCTCGGGCTGCCGACCTGGGACAAGCCCGCCCTGGCCTGTCTCTCTAGCCGTTTCCCCTATGGAGAGGAGATTACCGCCGAAAAGCTCGCCCAGGTGACGCGCGCCGAAGAGTACCTCCGATCTCGTAACTTCCGGCAGGTCCGGGTTCGCCACCACGGCGACGTGGCGCGCCTGGAGGTCGGAGCCGACGAGATGGAGCGGGCCTTCGCCGAACGAGAGGCGCTGGTCGCCGAGCTGAGGGCCGCCGGTTTTCTTCACGTCGCCCTCGACCTCGCCGGCTACACGAGCGGCAGCCTCAACGCCGCGCTCGGAAAGAAAGGGCGAAAGCCTTTGCCGCTTGTATAACTCGGAGTCTGACGGATGGGCCCGACTATCCGCTCCGTTGCTCCCAGCGGCGCCCGGCGGCGGCCCGGTTCGCAATGAGCCCGGCCATAGCCCCGGCCCCGACGCCGTTGTCCACGTTCACGACCGCTAGGCCGGGGGAGCAGGTCTGCAACATGCCGAGTATGGCGGCCGTGCCGTCGCCGCCTAACCCGTAACCGGTAGAGGTGGGCAAGCCCACCACCGGCACGTCCACCAAGCCCGCCACCACGCTCGGCAACGCCCCTTCCATCCCCGCGACGACGATGAGGCAGTCGGGGTCGAAGCTCTTCATCGCCTCGAGGGGTACGGCCAGCCGGTGGATACCGGCGACGCCAACGTCGTAGAAGGTCTCCACGGCGCACCCCATCTCGCGGGCTACGGCGCCCGCTTCCTCGGCCACCGGGATGTCCGAGGTTCCTGCCGTCAGGATCGCCAGACGGCCCCCGGTAAGGGGAGGTTCGCCGGGACCCACCACGAGCGCCCGGCCGGCCTCGCGGACGGGGACGCCAGGTAGCGCCTCGAAGATCGCAGCCCTTTGCTCGGGGGTGAACCCGCTGGTCACGGCCCGCAGGCCCTGCTCGACTATCGCCAGGCACGCCCCAGAGACCTGCTCGGGGGTTTTGCCGGGGGCGTAGACGACCTCAGGCATGCCCTTGCGCTTCTGGCGCCCCAGGTCGAGCGCCGCAAACTCGCCAAGGTAGCGAACCTCTCCCCTCGCCAGGCTCTCGGCCGCGGCGTCGGGGGAGATCTCTCCCAGGGCCACGGCGTCCAGTATCTCTCGCAAGCGATCCACCACAGCCATAGAGTGTAGCGGTTTGTCTGGCCTCTTTCGCGGGCGTCATCCCGGGGCGACGCCGCACCATCTCCGGCACGGCTGGCTTCTGCTAGATTACGACCAGTAGCCCGAGAACGGAGGAGGCGCGTCCATCCACGTACACTTCCAGCCTATCGGCGGCGCGGCGGGCGACATGACGCTCGCGAGCCTCCTGGCGGCGGGCGCTCCTCTCAGGGCGGTCGAGGATTCCCTCCAAAGGCTCGGGATGCCCTTCGATATCGAGGCGGATGCCGTCGAGGTGAGCGGTGTCCGGGCACTCCGCTTGGAGGTCGCAACGCCCGAGCAGTACACTCACCGCACCTTCAGTGACGTCGAGGCCCTCGTGAGTAGCGCAGAACTGCCCGGGCGCGCGGCGAACAGAGCTATCGAGGCGTTCCGGCGCCTGGCTGCGGCCGAGGGTGCGGTGCACGGGCTCCCTCTGGAGGAGGTGAAATTCCACGAGGTGGGTGCCGTGGACTCCATAGTGGATCTGGTCGGAAGCTGCGTGGCGCTGGAGCTGCTCGGCGTGGACTCCGTGAGCTGCGGACCGCTGCCGCTCGGAAGCGGGGTCGTGCCAACGCGGCACGGACCACTGCCGGCACCCGGACCCGCTACGCTGGAGGTTCTCATGGGCTCGCGGGTCCTCTGGACCGATGAGCGGCACGAGATGACCACTCCTACCGGCGCGGCCCTCATGTACGCTCTGACCGGTGGCGCTTTCACCGACGCCGCCCCGCCGATGACCCTACGCGCGGTCGGCTACGGGGCCGGGCGAGCACGTCTTCGCGAGAGGCCGAATCTGTTGCGCGCCACCCTCGGCGAGCTGGAGCGAGCAGCGGGAGAGGTCCAGCTTCTCGAGGCGAACGTCGACGACGCACCAGGGGAGCTCCTGGGAGCAGCGGTTGAGCAGCTGCTGGGGGCCGGTGCGCTCGACGCCTGGCTCGAGCCCGTCTTTATGAAGCGCGGCCGCGGGGCCTACAAGATCTGCCTGCTCGCCGAAGGCCGCGACCGCGAACGCCTGGCTCGTTTGCTCATGCGCGAGACCGGTACTCTCGGTGTCCGGCACCACCCCGTCGGGCGCACGGTCGCCGAGCGCCGGGTCGTCGAGGTCGAGCTGTCGTACGGCCGGTGCCGGCTCAAGGTTGGTAGCCTGGACGGCGACGACTTCATCGTCGCCCCGGAGCACGCCGACGCCGCGCGACTTGCCGAGCGCTCCGGCCTCCCGCTGCCGCGCGTCTACTCCGACGCCCGCGCCGCCTTCACCGTCCGCTCCAA
>JALYGY010000133.1 GCA_030776865.1 Actinomycetota bacterium
CCTCTCGAAGGTAAAGGACGGGAAGGTCTACGATCTCGGCCTCGCCTACGACCGCCGCAGCTACAAGTTCGTGGGGCACAGCTCGGGCGAGATCATGTCCTTCCGCACACCGGAGGGCTTGCTCCTCAATCCAGGAGATAAAGAGCTGGCGTTCGTGGAGGAAGATAACTCGCTGAATACGACGTGGGCGAGCAACGCCCTGTTCATCAGCGACAACGTTGCCACCCAGATCGACTCGTTCGGCCAAATCTACGAGGGAGACCCGCCCCACACCTACAACGGCTACCGCTCGGAGGTCATCCAGAGCGATTTCGGGCTCTTGAAGCTCGGCGCCGACACCATCCCCCGATAGTCGCCCCGGCCACCATGATCGACGTGGCCGCCAGCGAGGGGCAGGACCCTCTCCCCGAGAGCTTCGGGATCGGACCGGATCGGCTCCAGAGGACCCTCGACAAACAGGGGGTGGACATAGACCCATTAGACGTCGTGCTCGTCCGCACCGGGACGGGCGGCGTGTGGCTCAAGGGCAGCGGCGTGGGCGCGAACCACGACGAGATCGCCAAGCCCGACTCCGCCGGACTGACCGTCTCTGGGGTCAAGTGGCTCGTTGAGGAGAAGGGCGCCCTGGCCATCGGCACCGACACCTCGGGTATAGAGGTACTCCCGCCGAGCGAGCAGCTCGACGACGGGACCAGCTTCAACCCGGTCCACATCTACCTGCTCGCGCGCCAGGGAGTTCACACCCTCGAGTACCACAACCAGGAGGACCTGGCAGAGGACAAAGTCTACAAGTTCGCCTACATCCTCGGCGTCAACAAGATCAAGGGCGCGACCGCCGGCACGGCGCTCCGCCCGATAGGTATAGCCTAGAGGAGGCTTCAGGTCTCAGGCTACAGGCATCAGGTTTTGGGCTATTGCTGAAGCCTGATGCCTGTGGCCTAATGCCCAATAACCCAGGTGTCCTTCATCTTGCCGCCGCTAGAGATGTTGACCAGCTTGCTGCCGGGGGAGGCTACCCTCGTCATGGCCCCAGGGACGACCTCGACGGTCTCAGGATCTGGGGCGAGGGCGTGCACGCGGTAGTCGGCGTAGGAGTCGCGCAGGACGAACTCCCTGTGCTTCGTGGTCTCGCAGAGGACGTGGGTGGAGAACTCGAGTGGTCTCTGGGCGACGTACTCGACCGGGTTCTCCTCGATCTGCTTCCGGAACTCCTCGACGGCCCCCTTCTCTTCCTCCGGGGCGATGAGGACCTCCTTGCCACCCCAGCCGCTGCGGCTCTTTACGACCAGCTCGTCGAAGTGGTCCATGACGTAGCGACGATCCTCTTCGACGGCTAGAGAGAAGGTCTCGACGTTGGGCAGGATCGGCTCCTCGCCCAGGTAGGTCCGGATCATGTCGGGGATGAACGGGTAGACGCCCTTGTCGTCTGCTATCTCGAGGTTCGGGGCGAAGATGGCGTGGACCTTGCCAGATGCCTGGGACTCGATGAGGGCAGGGAGGTCGTCGTAGATCCTTCCGCTCTCGATGCGCTCGTAGATGACGTCCAGCCGCGAGCCGCTCTCCTTGTGAACCAGAAACCCATCGCGGTCGAGCTCGACCTCGTGTCGCTCGGCCAGGATCGCGTCCAGTTCTCTGGCGAATATGTTGTGGTCGAGGTAGTACTGATCTTCGGCACCGGTGGAGAGGATGGCGAGCGTGGGATCGGACTCAGGCGAGGCGGACCGCAAGACCTCACCGAAACGCTCCATGAGACCGTCGAGCGAACGCACCCCGAGCGCTGCGTAGGACTCGGGCAGGACCTCGGTAGTACGAGCGCGCATCAGGTACATCGGCTCGATGCCGACGGGCATCCTGGCGTTGTCCTCGATAATGAGGTACTCCCAACCACCCTCCCCCGCGACTGCCACTATGTCGAAGCCCATCTGCCGGCTCGGCACGTCCCCGAAGCGGGTCGGGATAGAGGCATCGTAGAGGGTGCTGCTCCTTAAGACTTTCTCCGGAATCACCTCGTCCTTACCGGCCTCTAGGCGCCGGAGGAACTCGTTGATAGCGAGCATCCGCTGGGTGAGGCCGCGCTCGAGCTTCTCCCAGTCCGCCGCGGGGATGAGGCGGGGCACGTAGTCTGTAGGGTGGGTCTTGTCCTCGCCGGGGATCCCGAGCTCGCGCTGTTCCTCGAGCATCCGCTCGGGGGCGCGGCGCACCCTCCGGTCCCACTCCTCCGGTCCCATCCGCCCCATCTCCTGGAGTACGGGTTGGTAGTGGGGGAAGGCCCCATTACCGGGCGCAAAGACTTCGTTCGGGCCGGATAGCGCGCGCTCGAATTTTATAGAGGCTTCAGGCATCAGGTCTCAGGCTTCAGATAAGGGTTCGCGTCCGAACCGGCCCCCGTGCTAGGGCTGCCCCACTGATGCCTGTAACCTGTGACCTGAAGCCTATCCAAAGAGACCCACGAGGGCGCAGGGTGTACCGAGCATGAAGGAGAGTGAGAAGGTGATGGCGAAGAAAACGTTCTCCTCTGAGACGTAGGAGTAGATGCGACGGTAGTGGACCATGAGCAACACAGACGGTATCGCTATGCCCGCCATCAGGACGGCGGTAACGCGCAGAGTGATAAGGGGACCCACGCTCAGGATGACACCCTCGGAGTTCAAGAGCAGGAGCCCGAACCAGTCCACAGTGAGCATGGCCGAGAGGCCGAAGACGATGAGCAGGGCGCGGAAGACCGGACGCGGGAAAAGCGGTCCCCGGACCGGGGCGTCCAGCTCGGGGTCCCAGTCGTCGAGCAGCTTCTTCGGGGGATGGCGGAAGAGTTTGTAGAATGGGCCGGCAGGTTCCATGGTGCGCGTATGGTAACCCAGGTGGCCTGGTTTCATCACCCTAGGAGCGCAGAAAGCCTCCCTCGGAGTGGATGATCTGGCCCGTGATCCAGCGCGCCTCGTCGCCGGCGAGGAACGCCACGAGCCGGGCCGCGTCCTCCGGCTCTCCGACCCTCCCTGTCGGGAACTTAGCCGCGAGCTCGCGCTCGAGCTCCTCCGTCATCCAACCGGTGTCCGTCGGGCCGGGGTTCACGGCGTTGACGGTGATGCCCCTGTGTCCGACCTCCGCCGCGAGCGTGAGGGTGAAGGCTTCGATGGCCCCTTTGGTAGCAGCGTAGGCGAGCTCCTCGGGCATCGGCCCGAGCGACTGGCCGGAGGTGAGATTGATGATCCTGCCCCCGGACCCGCCCGAGTACCGCCGCGCGAACCCGACGCTGAGAAGCGCCGCGGCGCGCAGGTTCACCGCGTAGTGAGCATCGAGCGTCTGGGCGTCCAGCCTCTCGAAGCCGTCGCGGGTCGAGTACGCCGCGTTGTTTACCAGGATGGAGGGCGGACCGAGCCTCTCGACGACTACATCCAGGAGCCGCTCGGGGGAGTCCGGGAGGGAGAGATCCAGGTCCATCCCCTCAGCCCGGACGCCCATGGAGCGCAGCTCCCCGAGCAAAACCCCCGGTTCGGCCTCATCCGTCGGCCACGGCGCGTCGCGGTCGTAGGCCTTCCAGTCGGTGAAGAAGATGTCCGCACCCCTGCAGGCGAGCGCCCGGCAGATCGCCGATCCTATCCCCCGCCGCCGCCCCACACCGGTGACGAGCGCTACTCTGGTGCGCAGACCTTCCACCTCAGCGACCGGACCCTGCATCATCCCCGAGGGCGAGCCTCTCGCGATACTTGCCCATAGCCCCGTTCAGGGCCGCCTCCAGATCCACCCCGGTGCTGTTGGCGAGGCACACCAGAACGAAGAGAACATCGCCCAGCTCGCCGGCCCAGCCGCCCGACGGGTGAAACGGAACACGCCCGTAGTTCGTAGCCTTGAGGGCCTCCTTGGACAACTCACCGACCTCGCCTCGGCGAGGTCGAGGAGCCTCGCTTCTACCGGGGCCTCGATCCCTGCCTCCTCCACGAAGCTCGCGACGGTCCGCTGAAGGGTGGACATTCAACACTCCAGACCTTGTAGCCTCAAACGTATAAGAAGATTGTAGACGACCGGGCTAGTCAGCCGTTGGTCGCCGGTTCCCTCCCGGAGCGCCTGCTGCGACTCGGAGTAGTCCATGCCAGAGGCGCGCAGGAGATCCATCGCCGTGGATCTGGCCTACGAGCATGCTGGTCTCCAGATCTCTGTTGGATCGCGGCGTTCCAGACTGGAACGCGCTTGAACACCCCCCGATGTGACCCAGGTCAAACGAGTGTACAATCTGTCCATGACCATTTTCCGCTACGGTCGGGAGCACTACGAAGAGGGCGAGTTCGTGCGGCGCAAGGACGCGGTACCGGGCGACGGCCTCGTTCCCGTGGTGCGCATCGTAGAGGACCTTGGGACGATAGAGATTCCCTGCGGCAAGGTGGACTGCCGGGGCAACTGCCTGGAGTACCTGGTCCGCCCGGCCGGCAGGACCGAGGACTTTGCCCTGGCGGAGTGCAAGATCTCTCCGCTCGTAAGCATTATCTAGAGCTTGTCAGCTCTTTAGGTTTCAGACATCAGGTAGATTAGCTGATGCCTGTTTCCAGCGTGCTGACTTGCTCGCCGGCTACTCTTCCCACTCGTAGTTCTTCTGCTCTGGCGGGTGTTCGGCGGCGTACAGGCGCTGCAGCGCGGCGCCGCTTACGGGCGAGAGGAAGAGCCCGGTGAGGCCCGCGGGCAGGAGGTCGCGGGCGATGGTCCAGGCGACGATGAGCGGAGGACCGCCCGGGAAGATCGAGCTTCTTATGAGCCGCAGGGGGTCGAGGACGCCGCCGGTCGGGAGTATGCCCGTTGCGTAGGCGCCCAAGGTGAGTAGGCCGGAGATCAAACCCATCAGCAGCGCGAGCGCGAGGCTCAGGGTCAGCCGCGAGCCCTCATGGGTCAAGCGGCCGCGCCTGAGAAAAAGGATGCCGCCGAAGATGGGGGCAGCGATGAGCCCGGCGAGCAGACCGACTCCCATGTAGACGAGGGCGAGCACGGTCAGGTTGCCCTCGCTGCTCTCTCCACCCTGGAGCATCAGGAGGATGATGGGCGTCGGGAAGAGCGACTTTATGAGCATGAAGCCCAGGCCGTAGGCGGCGCCGATGGTTAGAAGCCGCGCGAGGATCACCACCCCCCCTCCCCTGCGGTGTGGTCCATGAGCGCCGGCACGCCCCGCAGGGCGCCGGGGAGGCGAAGCCTGTTACGAACGGTCGTCATCGTCACCCCAGAGGTTAGCCGGGCGTTACCTCCCTATCAGCAATAGCTTTCACGCGCCACCAAGTTACTCCGATGCCACCGTGCCTGTGCTCTCGGCGCTCTCGTCGACCCAGACGGTCTTTATGTTGGTGAACTCGTGGATGCCGAAGTGGGAGAGCTCCCGGCCGTAGCCCGAGTTCTTCGCGCCGCCGAAGGGTATCTCTGGGGTGGACTCGGTCATCCGGTTTATGTAGACCATGCCGGCCTCAATCTCGTCTATAAAGCGCTCCTGCTCCCCGGCGTCGTTGGTCCAGGCGCTCGAGCCGAGGCCGAAGGACGTGTCGTTGGCGACGCGGATGGCCTCGTCTATGTCCCTTACCTTGAAGAGCGAGGCGACGGGGCCGAAGATCTCCTCCTTGTACGCCGGTGATTGTTTGGGGATGTCCGTAATGACGGTTGGCGGGTAGAAGTTGCCCTCTCCTTCCATAGGCTCCCCACCGGTGAGGACGCGGGCTCCGGCCTCGACGCTCTCTCTGACCTGAGCGTCCACGTCCTCGAGGATCTGGGACGTGGCGAGCGGCCCCATGTCGGTCTCCTCACTCATCGGATCGCCCACCCTGAGCGAAGACATCTTCTCCACGAAGCGGCGCTCGAACTCGTCGGCTATCTCCTCGTGGACGATGATCCTCTTGGCGTTGATGCACGACTGCCCGTTGTTGAGGGTGCGTGAGGTGACGGCGGCCCCGACGGCCTTCTCCAAGTCCGCGCTGGGCATCACGATAAAAGGGTCGCTCCCGCCGAGCTCGAGCACGCTCGGCTTGATGTTCTCCCCCGCTTCGGCGCCTACACTGCGTCCCGCACCCTCGCTGCCGGTGAGCGTGACCGCCCGCACCCTGGGGTCGTCTATGACCCCCTGCACCTGGCTCGAGCCGATCAAGAGCGTCTGGAAGGAGCCCACCGGGAAGCCAGCGCGATGGATAGTGTCCTCTATCGCCAGGGCGCACTGCGGCACGTTCGAGGCGTGCTTCAACAGGACCACGTTCCCTGCCATCAACGCCGGGGCGACGTGCCTGAAGACCTGCCAGAACGGGAAGTTCCACGGCATGATGGCGAGTATGGGACCCAGAGGCTCGTAGCGGATATATGCCCTCGCGCCCTCGAGCTCTACCTCCTCATCGGCCATAAACCTCTCGGTGTTCTCGGCGTAGTAGCGGCAGCCGCGGGCACACTTCTGCGCCTCGGCGGTGGCCGCCGCGAGCGTCTTGCCCATCTCGCTCGTCATCAGGCGGCCGAAATGCTCGGCCTCCTCCTCCAGTATCTCCGCTGCCCGCAACATCATCCGCGCCCTCTCGGCGAACGAGGTCTTCTTGTACTCGCGGAAGGTGTCGGCGGCGTGTTGGATCTTCTCGTCTATCTCCCCTTCGGTCAGCGCCTCGAAGGTCCTGACCTCCTCGCCCGTCGCCGGGTTGACGGTGGATATCGCCACGATGGTCCTCCTTACGAAGAGTTCTTGGCCCCTTTGAAGTAAATATACACTTTTCGTGTACCCTCCCGGTCCCACATTTAATCAGCGCCAGAAAACTCTTATCTATGCGAAATTCTCGCGAAAGGGGAAGCCCCCCGGTGGTACGCAGGGGCTCTTTGACACCACTTTGACACCACTCAGAAGCCCAAAGCCTCGTCCATCCCAAGCTACCTAGTAGATGAATTCTCGGAACTTCCGCTGGGCGAAATTCTCGGAAGTGCGCATAGCCCCGGTCCAACACCCATGAGCGTCACGGACTCAGGTTGTCTGCCGAGGAGTATGATGAAGGGAGGATAATACCCCTCGACACTCTCCGCCTCCTCGGAGGCCCGGGGTGATCCTGTGAGGTGGTGCTTCCGTAGAAGACGGGTATGGCTAAACGAGGCAGACGGTACCCGCTCCTTGCCGACGAGGACCTGATG
>JALYGY010000134.1 GCA_030776865.1 Actinomycetota bacterium
GCACCATATCTGTGGCATGCGGGCTGATAATGACGTTGGGCAGCTCCCACAGCGGGCTCTCCTCGGGCAGTGGCTCGACCTCGAAGACATCCAGCGCCGCCCCCGAGAGGTGGCCGCTCTGGAGAGCCTCGACGAGCGCCCCTTCGTCCACGACCGTTCCCCGCCCGACGTTCACGAAGTAGCCCCCCGGCTTTATGGCACCTATGGCCTCCGCGTCCACGAGGTGTCGCGTCTCCGGGGTCCCCGGCAGCGTGACGGCCACGTAGTCGGCCTGGCCTAGAGCTTCTTGTAGCTTATCCGTGGTGTACAGCGCGTCGGCGTGGCGCCACGCGGGGTCGTCCTCGCTCACCGTTCGCTTGACGCCCACGATGCGCGTTCCGAAGGGACGTGCGCGCTGGGCGATGGCCCGCCCGATGTTTCCCATACCGACGATGCAGAGCGCCTTGCCCTCCAGGGTATCCGTGTGGGTCTGGCGCCACGCCTTTTCGCCCTTGTCGTGCCGCAGCCTGTCGAGGTTCTTGGCGTGCTGGAGCAGGGCCATGACTACGAACTCGGCCAGAGGTCCCGAGTAGACCCCGCTCGCGGTCGTCACCACGACGTCCGTCTCCAGGAGCCCCGCCTTTTTCGCAACCTCCCCGGCGCCGGCCATGCTCCCCTGCACCCAGCGGAGGTTCGGGGCGACCTCAGCGAGGTCCCGTACGTGCCCCCGAGGGAAGTCATAGAGGACCTCGGCCTCGGCCAGCATCGCCAGGAACTCCTTCTCGCCCTCCGGCGGGCGCCGCCACCCTTCGGGCCCGGAGTGATCCCCCGGCCACCGCGGCGGCGGGACGAGGTCCTCCCGGTAGAGGACCCGCAACCTCCCGTCCACCTCCCGGATGCTCCGGACGTGCTCCTCCTCGAAGTAGCTCGTTACAACCACGGTGGTCAAGCTGACTCCTTTGTAGTGTAGACGTCAGGCTGCAGGTTAAAGCATTCAGAGGGTGAAAGGCCAACACGACTTGCCGATCTCTGTGTTCTTATCGATGCAGCAGCGAGTTGCATTGCAGCTTACCTGAAACCTGCTGCCTGATGCCTTTTCGGCTACTCTAAACCGCGTGGACGAGAGGGTGGACGTTCTCGACGAACTCGGGAGACCGACCGGCGAGGTTGCGTGGAAGAGCGCGGCTCATCGCAGGGGGCTCTGGCACAGGTGCTCTCATTGCTGGGTCTACGGTGCTGACGGCGGCGAGCCCTACCTGCTCGTCCAGCGCCGCGTCGCGACGAAAGACACCTGGCCGGGGTGCCTCGACGTGACCGCCGCCGGGCACCTGCAAAGCGGGGAGGAGCCACTTGATGGAGGGCTGCGCGAGCTCGAGGAGGAGCTGGGCCTGGTGAAGGTGGACCCCGCGAGGCTCGTCCCGCTCGGCACCCGCCGCATCGAGCAGGAGATACCGGGCGGGTGCGACCGCGAGTTCCACGAGGTATTCCTCCTCTTCGACCCCACCCCCCCGGAAGATCTGAGGCTCCAGGAAGGAGAGGTCGAGGCCGTGCTCCGCATGGGACTCCGTGATGCGGAGGCGCTCGGCGACCGCGCTAGCGTGCCGGCCGAGGAGTACGCGGAGGGCAGAATCTCCGCCACGCGCGTGCGCCTCTCGGACTTCGTCCCGAACGAAGACGAGTACCTCCGCCGGGTGGCGGGCGCGGCGCGCCGTCTTCTCGCGGGAGAGAGCCCCGGGCGGGTTTTCTAGCGTGCCAGATCTCGGGCGAGCTCGATCCGCCGGTAGCGGGCCATGACGAACATGAAGGCGCCGTAGGCGACGAGCCCGAGCGCGACGGCACCCAGGATGTACGGACCGAAGGGCCCGTGAGCCAGGATCTGCAGCGCGCCGCCCAGGCCCCGGGCTTGATCCGGGTCGATCTTGAGGGCCGCCTGAACCAGGAAGACCCCTATCACGCCGAAGACCACGCCCCGGGCGGCATACCCGAGGCGCCCGCTGCGCGTTGCCCACGCTCTCTCGCGGGCGCTCATCTCACCCGACTTGAGTTCGTCCCGAAAGTCGGCTTTGTAGGCCTTGTAGAGTTGGTAGAGTCCGGCGCCGACGATCCCCGCTCCTACGATCACCGCCAGCCAACGTCCGAAAGGCTGGGCCATCAAGCGCGCCGTCCAGTCGTCGGGCGAACCGCCGCCACCGCCTCCGGCGCCCAGGGCAAGCCCTCCGGCGCTGAAGGCCAGAGCCGCGTGAAACAGCCCGTTGAGCACGTGCTCGACGCGCTTCACGATCCCCTTCGCGTCCTTACCTTCGTTTTCGGGGTTCAGTATCCCCTGAAAGAGGCGCCACGCCGCATACGCCAGAAGGCCGAGCGCGATCATACCGAGCATTACCCGCCCCAGCGGCGCGAGCAGAACCTGGCGCAGCGCACCCTCCGGACCGGTGGTCTTTCCGCCACCGCGGAACGCCGCCCGCACCGCCAGCGCCCCGACCAGCAGGTAGACGATCCCATAAGCCACATAGCCGATCCGCGCGAGACGGTCGATCCAGGGGCTAGCCTTCCTGGCCGCCCTCTCGGCGTGTCGCCCAACCTCTCCGGCGGATGGACCGTTTTGCGCCAAGCCCCGCTCCTCTCTATCCTCCCGGCTCCCCTTGCCACACTCTACACCCGTAACGTAGATTCTCACAGAGTGCGGTCGGTCAGACCTGCCATGAGGGGTGCCGACGCGGTATATTTAGGCTCGTGAGGGTTGCGCTGGCGCAGATCAACACGACCGTCGGCGACGTGTGGGGGAACGTCGAGAAGGCTGCCGACGCCTTAAGGAAGGCCACCGACGCCGGGGCGGAGCTCGTCGCCCTGCCGGAGCTGACCATCACGGGCTACCCGCCCGAGGATCTCCTCATGCGCCCGAGCTTTATCAGAGAGAATCTGCGAGCGCTCGAGGGGTTCGCCAGAGAAGTCCCCGCGGGCGTCGTCGCGTGCGTGGGGTTTGTGGACCTCGACTCGGACCTGCGCAACGCCTGCGCCGTCATCTCGGGCGGCGAGGTCCTGCACCGCTACCACAAGCGCTACCTGCCGAACTACGGCGTCTTCGACGAGAACCGCTACTTCAAGGAGGGTTCCGGAGCCCCCGTACTGAGGCTGGATGGCGCTCTGGTGGGGGTTAGCATCTGCGAGGACATCTGGTATCCGGGCGGGCCCGCCCGCGAGCAGGCCCTGGGCGGGGCGGGGGTGCTCCTGAACATCTCGGCCTCGCCGTACCACCGCCGAAAGGGCGCCTTCCGAGAGCGGATGCTGGGGGTTCGGGCCTCGGATTATGGCTGCCACGTGGTGTTCTGCAATCTGGTGGGGGGTCAGGACGAGCTCGTCTTCGACGGACACTCGCTCGTCTTCGACCCCGAGGGGAGCCTGATCTCCCGCGCCAGGCAGTTCGAAGAAGACCTGCTCGTCGTGGACCTCTACCCGGAGGAGGTGCTCATACAGCGCCTCCACGAGTCCAGGCCCCGCAAAGAAGACCCCGAACACCCCCCCGAATTCATCGACGTGCCGGGCTACGAGGAGAAGACCGGACCGGCGGAGTCGGAGGAGCCCCGGGTCGAGCCTCTGCTCCCCGAAGAAGGAGAGCTCTTCGAAGCCCTGGTACTCGGCCTGGGGGACTACTTCAAGAAGAACGGCTTCTCGCGAGCTGTCCTCGGGCTCTCGGGCGGCGTGGACTCCTCACTTTGCGCCGTCGTCGCCTCCCGGGCGCTGGGCCCACAGAACGTCACCGGCGTCCTCATGCCGAGCCGCTACACCTCTGAGGCGAGCAACACCGACGCCGAAGCCCTCGCCAAGAACCTAAGCATAGATACCCAGGTGGTCCCGATCGGCCCGGCCTTCGACGCCTACCTGGAGATGCTCGAAGGGGCCTTCAGGGGCCTCCCCGAGGACGTCACAGAGGAGAACATCCAGGCCCGGATTCGGGGGAACATCATCATGGCGTTCTCCAACAAGTTCGGCTGGATCGCCCTCTCTACGGGCAACAAGAGCGAGATGAGCGTCGGCTACTCCACCCTGTACGGGGACATGGCCGGCGGCTTCGCCGTTATAAAGGATGTACCCAAGACCCTCGTCTACCGTATCTGCCGCTACGTCAACGAGACCGAGGGGCGCGAGGTCGTCCCGGATTCGATCCTGACCAAGGAGCCCTCCGCCGAGCTGAGACCAGGACAGCGGGATGTGGACTCGCTGCCCCCCTACGAGGTACTGGACCCCATCCTCGAGGCGTACATCGAGGACGACAAGGGGGTCGGCGAGATCGTGGCCTCAGGCTTCGAGGAGGAGGACGTCCGGCGCGTGATGAAGCTAGTGGACGCCGCCGAGTACAAGCGCCGCCAGGCGCCCCTCGGCATCAAGGTCACCAGCCGCGCCTTCGGCCGCGATCGGCGCGTGCCCATGACCAACCGCTACTCCGAGCGCAGCACCGGGGAGACCGAGGCCCGCTAGGTCACGTCCCGGCACCACAGGAGCATCCGCAGCGTCGTGGTCTTGCCCGCCCCGTTGGGCCCCAGGAATCCGTAGACCTCACCGTTCACCACGGCCGCCTCGAGAGCCGACCTGTTGCGCGTGTCTCAGTCGTAGCCGCCGCCCTCGCTGTCGCCGGGACCCGGCCAGGGCGCGTACGAGAGCTCCTCCGCGGGGACCCATAGCTCGACGCGTGGGCCCGCCTCCTTGACCTCTAGCCGGGCCGCCAGTTCCGTCAGGGTGGCGTCCGGGAGCGAGTCCTCGACCAGGGGGAACACCACCCGCTCCTCGAGACGGATGTGCGCCTCTAGCTGCTCTCCGATCTCGCGCAGCGTCTCGAGCCGAACGTTGCCGCCGACCACCTCGTCGCTGAGCCGCATGGCGAGGCCCCTCAGCTTCGCGTGCTCCTCGAGCATCTTCACGAGCGACTCGTGCGCGACGTCTCCCCCGTAGCGGGCCATCACCGGGAGGAGCACCTCCTCCTCTTCGCGGAAGTGCAGGCTGGTGTCCTTCTGCCAGAAGTCGAGGAATTCCCTGGCCGTTTTCTCCGTGGCTCTTTCCTCCTCCCCTTCCGCCGCCTTCTTCAGCCGGCGGGCGTTCACCAACCCGTGGTGGTGGTCCTCCGAGAGCTTCCTGAGTTCCGGCGCACGCTTCATCGTGCCTCCTTCTTTTCCTCTGCCCATAGCTTACCCCCGCTCGGCGGAGTTCGGAGGGGCTAGACACCGATCCTTAGCGGTGCGCGGCGCCGGTGGACCGTCAGGTAGGAGAAACCCTCTGAGGCCGCGTGGGTCGAGCGCCTGGCGCCCTTGGGCACGAAGACCAGCGCGCCGTTGGAGAGGACGTGCTTCCGGCCCTCCACGTCTACGAAGCCCGAACCGGCCACGCCCACGAACAGCACATCCACCTCCTCGTTTACGTGCTCCCCTACACCCCCTCCGGCGGCGAAGCGCACAAGGTTGGCGTTCAGGTCGTCGCTCCCTCCGAGTGTCCAGATTGCCCCCGTGCCGGGGTCGGTCGCGGAGATCCCGAGCAGATCTACCTCGTATCCCTTAGGCACCGAGACCACCCTGGTTCGGAATCCGGCCAACATCCGACAGCGCCCAGGCGCCATCGAACGTGCGATCCAGGTCACCCGTTCGGCAGCGTTTGATCCGTATCGCTTGCATCGCGCCGGCCCTCCATTGCAGGTTCTCTCCCAGATGCCCCGCAGGTCGTTTGCGCCTCTACCGGGCGCTTTGTGGCGGGCGCGTGCTCGCCGCCCCAAGGGCGCCCTGAGCGGTCTTAACCCGCCACCGGGGAGCCCCCTCCGCTCGCGATGGTCACCACGCAGACGGCGTCCTCGAGAGCCTCGACCGCGTGGCGCACGCCGGCGTCGCACGTGAGCAGCGTCTCCGGACCGCCCTCGACCTCCCCTTCGGGCGTGGTGAACCGGATGCGGCCTTCGCGGACGCCCACGGAGATCGGACCCGGCGCGGCGTGCTCGTCTAACTTGTCCCCGGCCCTCATGACCAGCAACACCACGCTAAGCCCCTCGCCCTTGCGCAGCGTGATCGCGTTTCGGCGGCCCTCCTGCCACTCTTTCTCCCCGCGTAGACGAGCGATCTCCGCCGCCAAGTCGAAGCTCTGCAGCGGGCCGTGCAGCGGCCTCTCGGGCTCCGGGTGCGGTCTCCTCGACACTCCTGGCTCCCTTTATGGTTCCTGATCAACACCTTACATACTATTACAAACAAGGTAATGAAAACAACTGGTGGTGGCGATAAGGCGCGAAGGGGGAGTGGCGTGTATCTTTTAGGGGTTTCGAGTGGTTGGAGCTGCGGGGCAGGTTTATTGCGCGGAGGAGTTGCGGTTTGCAGTTGGAGTTGAGCAGTGAGGGGCGGTATACCTTGAGGGCTTTGATCTACCTCGCCTGGGTCGGGGAGCGGGTGACCGCCGACAGGATCTCGGCCGAAGCCCACGTTCCGCGCCGCCTGCTGTCCCGGATCATGGCCAAGCTCTCTCACGCGGGCCTGGTCGAGAGCGGACAGGGCCGCGGCGGGGGCTCCCGGCTGGCGCGCCCTACAGACCAGATAACGCTCCGGGAAGCCGTGGAGGCGGTGGAAGGCCCCTTCGGCGTCATTCGCTGCATCATGGAAGACCGCCCCTGCGGAGAAGGCCGCCCTTGCACCTTGCACGACGCCTGGGAAGAAGGCCAGCAGGCCATCCTCGAGTACCTCGACGCGCTGACCATCGAAGAGTTCGTCTCGCAAACCGTCTCCGAGAAGCGTCAGGGGTCTGGCGCAGCCAGCACGTCAAACCCCTTGCGTGGCAGTCGCGGCTAAAGTTATATTACTGAACAGGTAATAGTTAAGGGTAGGGTAACCGGCGACAGCAGGACCGGGGCGGCGTGGGTTTCTATCTCCGAGGGTTGGGGTCAAGCCGTTTTGTTGATGATGCTCGGCCCTCTCGCGGGTGGACGTAGATCCCGGGTGACGCCGTGACTCGGGCGGAGACGACCAGGAGAGCGATCAAACCTCATCGAGCTGGACTAGGGTTGGGCCGTGTTTGTGTTGCTCGCCAGCGGATAGTCTGAGAGGTGGATTCTCGATGAGCACGAACGCAGCTGCCGGGCCGCAGCCGGGGACGTACAGGGCCCTTGTGCTGGCCACACAACGACCGCGGGCCGGGGCTAGCGAGGTGAAGTTAGAAGACCCGGGGCGGGTTGGCCCCGAGCAGTGCGCCGCGAGCGTCTGCCGTTTGCTGGCAAACCCGCCCGATGCCTCCGCAGAGGAGTTTACAGTCCGAAGGGTCCCGGAGGCATGAATGCGCGGTGTGTACGACAGGGAGGTAGGAGTTGAGCGCGGTCGTCCACGTGGCGCACGCGGTCCTGGCCGGCGTGTGGCTCGGAGGCGTTATATTCACACTGGCGGTCGTCTCGCCCGCCTTGAAGCAGGTGAAGTGGGGCGAACCCGAGCGCGTACTGGTGCGCTCGAAGATCGGCAAGCAGTACGCGAAGGTGGGGACTGCGAACCTCGCGCTTCTCGCGCTCTTCGCCTTGCTCGACGGCCTCGTCGCGGGGTTCGGGGCTGCTCTGTACGCGGAGTACCTGTTGCTCGCCGCCCTGATCGGGCTGGTAGCGATCCACGGCGCGTACTTCGGAGGCAGGCTAAAGAAACTGGCCGAAGCCGAGAGGTCCGCCGGAAGCGACGAGAAGGTTCGCGCCCTCGCCCAGCGGCGGCGCGAGCTGCAGAAGATCTCGCTTCGAATCTCGTGGATGGATCTCCTGGTCAGCCTGGCGGTCGCGGTGCTCGCCGTTGGCTTCTGAAAGAGACGCCGACTTCCTCTCGTCGGGGCTGGACGGTGGTACCGCGGCCGGGCAAGGAGATGACGTCCGGCTCCTTCTCGACCTCTCCGGCGCGGCGGGTTGGGAGCTCTTACGCCCGACGAAGTCCTCGTCCTCGACTGGCACCGGATGGCGACCTGCTGCGCCGGGGCCGGGAGATGAGCCTCTACCCTATGAAGGAGGAGAAGGCGAGAGGGCGCAAGGGCCTCGTGCGGCTCGAGGGGGACACGCCGGTCTACGCCGCCCGCGCCATCTTCCCTCACCTCGCCGGGCGCGAGGTAGTCCTCGACGCCCGCAAGAGCTTGGGCGTGAGGCGCTTCACCTCCAACCTGCCGGGTGGCTTCGGCCTGCGCGCCGTAATGGG
>JALYGY010000135.1 GCA_030776865.1 Actinomycetota bacterium
AGCGTCCCGAAACAGTCAAAAGTATCAAGCTCTTAGCTCGCCATCATCGCGCCAGCCAGCCGCCGTCCACGGGTATGGTGGCGCCGTGCACGTAGGAAGAAGCGTCCGAGGCCAGGTAGACGACCGCACCCTTGAGGTCCTCCGGCTCCCCCCAGCGGGCGGCCGGGATGCGGGCGAGGAGGGCCTCGCCGCGCTCGGCGTCACTGCGCAGCGCTGAGGTCATCGAGGTCGAGAAGTAGCTGGGGGCTATGGCGTTGACGTTTATCCCTAGAGAAGCCCACTCGTTCGCCAGGGCCCGCGTGAGGTTCGCTACGGCGCCCTTGGTAGCGGAGTACGACGGCACCACGATGCCCCCCGAGAAAGATAGTACGGAGGCGAGGTTGATGATCTTGCCTCCCCCCCCCTGCTCCACGAAGCGCCTGGCCGCGGCCTGGCTCAGGTACCAGAGGCTGCTCAGGTTGATCCTTACGACGTCCTCCCAGTCCTCTTCGCCGAACTCTAGCGCCGGCGCCCGGCGGATAATGCCGGCGTTGTTGACCAGAATGTCGAGGCGGCCCAGCTCCGAGACGCATTCGGAGACGATCTCGGCGGCGAGCCCTGCGTCCGTCTTGCCGAGATCGTAGTTCATCGCGGGGCACTTCCTGCCAAGGGCCGAGACCTGCTCGCGGGTCTCGTCGAGGGGCACCACGTCGAGCACGGCCACGTCGGCGCCGGCTTCGGCGAGGCCGACGGCGAGGGCCTGGCCGAGGCCCCGCCCGGCGCCCGTCACGAGCGCGGTCCGGCCGTCGAGTTTGAAGTCGGCGAGAATAGTCATCGTCGTGCCCTCAGAAGCGGAGGTCCAGCGGCTCGATACCCTTCTCCTCGCAGAACTTGAGGTAGCGCTCCAGCTTCGAGAAGACGTCGTCCTGGTAGAGCAGGTTGTCCTCGTCGTCTATGTACTGCACCGACCCCTCGAGGATGAAGAGCGTGATCATGTACCCTGCGTCTTCGTTCACGACGAGCGTGTGGATGTCACCCGGTGGCTCGTAGACGAGCGTCCCGGGACGCGCCACCCAGTCCCTTTCCAGGTAGTGCCAGGAGCCCTCGATGCAGTAACCGAGGACCTGTCCCCCGGTGTGGCGGTGGCGATTGACCTTGCCTCCGCCCTCGACCTTGAGCAGGTTGATCCAGCGCCCGCTCGTGAGGTCGAACCTCAAGGGCTTGAACCAGACCCGCTCTCCTTGCGGTACCCAGGGCAGCTCGTCGGTGTGGACGGCCATGTCGGGCAGGCCCATCTCCGCGATGACCTGCTCCGTCCGTTCCTCCGTCAAGGGGATCTCCTCTCTCTCTCGCCTACTTGTAGCGTAACGCTCTACCGCACGACGTTCAATCTATCCCACGCGCGAGGGGTGGCAGAGGTGGCGCGAAGATCCCCGGCTAGTACCTGCTAGCGTGGATGAGCCGGATCCGGCGTCCGTCCTCGCTAAACCTGCGGGTACGCACGGAGTCTGCCTTGAGGGCCCTCTCGATGGTCGCTGGGGCGGCCCTGGTTCTGCTCGAGAGGTAGAGCACGCCCGCGCCGCCGGCGTGCGCCGCGGCCATGGAGGTGCCACTCATCAAGGTGGTGCCGCCGCCCTTCTTTGTCGAGCGTATCTTTGCTCCGGGCGCCCAGAGATCCACGCAGCGACCAAAGTTGCTACTGGGGGTCTCGGCGTTCGATTTGTTGGTTGCGGCGGCCGCGACGATGCCGTTGTTCGTGCCCACCGCCGCGCGGGCAGGCGAGTAGTTGCAGGCGTTCCGACCTTGGTTCCCCGCCGCCACCGAGTAGAAAACACCGCTCCTTACCGACCGCCTCACCGCGGCGTCGAGAGCCCGGCTCGGCGGACCCGTGAGGCTCAGGTTGGCGACGGCCGGCTTTGTGGCGTTGGCGGTCACCCAGTCGATGCCTTCTATAATCATCGAGCGGGTACCCTCATCGTTGCAGCCCAGCACCTTCACGCCGGTTACACGAGCCCCGGGCGCAACGCCCACCACGCCCGAGCCGTTGTCTTTGGCGGCCACCGTCCCAGCCACGTGTGTGCCGTGCCCGCTGCAGTCGCGGTTCCTCCCATCCCCGCGGAAGTTGACGTGATAAACGACGTTGAGGTCGGCGTGCGAGGTATCTACCCCTGAGTCAATGATGTAGACGTTGACGTTAGAGACGGCTCCCCTGCCGTTACCGGCCCTGGTCGAGCTCCTGTCGGCCTGGACCCGGTCGACGC
>JALYGY010000136.1 GCA_030776865.1 Actinomycetota bacterium
ACTTTATGCAAGCTGACCAGAAACCGCGACGACGTTGGGGTCATGGTCGTCTCCCGGGAGAACTACTTCACCTTCTGGCCGATGCTGGCGGGCGTCATAAGCAGCGACGTGCAGACCCACAACGTCGCGCAACCGTTGCGCCGAGCCCTGATCCGGCTCGGCGCTAGCTTTCGGCGGGCGACCCTCGACGGCGTGGACCCGGATAAGCGCATCGTGACCGCCGACGGACGAGAGTTCCCCTACGAGCATCTGGTGCTGGCCCTGGGCGCGGAGCCGGCGTACTTCGGCATCCCCGGCGTCGAGGAGCACTGCATCAGCATAAGGGGCATCGACGCGGGGGAGAGGATCTCCAACCGCGTCATCGAGCGCTACGAGGAGGCCGCGCTCGAAGGTGGCGACGCGCCGGACTCCAAGCTCACCTTCGTGGTCATCGGCGGCGGCGCCACCGGGGTCGAGGTCGCCTCGGAGCTGCACAGCCTCGTCCACGACCTGCTCGTCCCGGACTACCCGAACATCAACCCGCACCGCGTCAAGATAGTCCTCGTGGACGCGAACGAGGAGATCCTGAAGGAGCTGGATCCCGCCCTCCGGCGCGTGGCGCGCAAGAAGCTCGCCGACCTGCGCGTCGAGGTGCTAAACAACGTCAGGGCTCAGGAGGTCACCGCGGAGAAGGTGGTCCTCAACGACGGCCGCGAGATAGCGGCGCAGAACGTGATCTGGACCGCCGGCGCCCGCGCGAGCGTGAAGCTTGACGATCTCCCCTTCCCCCACGACGAGCGCAAGGGCCTCGAGGTGGACCGTTTCATGCGGGTCGTCGGTTACGAGAACGTCTGGGGGATAGGCGACAGTGCGGCGAACGTGGACGAGCGCGGCGAGCCGGTGCCACCCAATGCGCAGGCGGCGGTACAGGAGGGCGAAGTCGTGGCGAAGAACGTCCTCGCCGCCATAGACGGAAGAGAGCTGAAGCCGTTCAAGTACAAGCCGCTCGGCCAACTCGTGGAGATGGGCAGCGAGTTCGCCGTCAACGAGGTCATGGGAATAAAGTTCAGCGGCTTTATAGCGGCGCTCTTCTGGCGGGCGACGTACCTCTACAAGCTCGAGAGCCCCAACAGCCGCGTCAGGATCGCCGTCGACTGGCTGCTCGACCTCTTCTACGACCCACCAGTTACCCAGATCCGGAGGCAAGGGTAAGGGCCAGGGGTAGGTCACCCCGGGCCTCCTTGTTTACTTGGGAAAGTCGCTGCGGGCAGTTCGAGACCGAGTCGCTGACGCCCGCTATGCACGTCTCGGTGTTGCCCAAGCCACCGTTGACTATGTCGCAGGACGGCGCCGTCTTGGGCCTTGAGCGCCTCTCGTAGATCCGGGACAGTAGCGGACCTTGTGGCTTCGCGCCCGGGTCGGCAGCGCCTAGGAGCGGAAATCCGTCCTGTTACAGCTCTAGGTGCGAGGTTCTGGAGGCGCCCTCTTCGTACTTGGCGGACTGTATCGCCCGCCAGGTGAACTTGGAGAGGACTTCGTCGGTCGGTCTTTCGAGGCCGGGGTTCGCCTCGGAGAGGGCGCCCCGCGCGCTCTCTACGGCCGCGTCGAGGGCGGCGTTGATCTCGTACGCCCGCGCGGCCTGGTACTTTATCCGCAGCCTGCAGGGCCTCGCGCCCCCGGCCGCGTAAGATATCTCGTACTCCTCGGTGCGGCTCTCGTAATCCCCGACGCGACGCACCGTGCAGCTTAGCTCGGGCATGCAACCATCCTATCATCGGGTGAGCCTCGCCGCCCACGGCGAAGGAACGGGGGCCAGGTCGGGGGATGAAGGACGTTGGGAAGGTATGTTGTGGTCCCGGGTCGAGCGGGGCGGGCTGAGGTAGTCTAATATGCGGGAGGTCCGTGAACAGCTTCTTCGAAACGAGCAAAAAAGCGACCAAAAAGCGCCGGCTCGGCCTTCTCCTCTGGATGCTCCGGGTCGGCTTCAACGTGGTCTTGATCCTGACCATCTCCGCCGTCATCCTGGTCATCGGTCTCTACCTGTTCGTGACCAGGGAGTACGGGGATCGCCTCGACGAGCGGTACCCTGAGCTGGCCCAGGAGTCCTACGTCTACGACGCGAACGGGAGGAGGGTCGGAGAGTTCGAGGTGGAGCAGAGCCGCGAGACCGTCGGCTTCGACGACTTTGGAGAGCACCTCCCGCGGGCGGTCGTCGCCGTCGAGGACAGGCGCTTCAACGACCACTTCGGGGTGGACTTCGAGGGGGTCGCGCGGGCCGCCTGGACGGACCTGCGGGCCTGGGAGGTGCACGAGGGGGGGTCCACCATAACCGAGCAGCTGATGAAGAACCTCTACGTCCCGGAAGGGGAGCGCTTCGAGGTCTCGTTCTGGCGGCGCTTCGTCCAGTCCGCGCTCGCCTTCTCCTACGAGCGGCAGCACACCAAGAGGGAGATCCTCACCGCCTACCTCAACACCGTGTACTTCGGAAACGGCGCTTACGGGGCGGAGATGGCTGCAGAGCGGTACTTCGGCAAGAGCGCAGAAGATCTGTCCCTCTCCCAGGCCGCGGCACTCGCGGGCTTTTTGGACGCCCCTTCGACCTACTTTTTGGCGGGCGAGACCGAAGGCTCCGAGCGCGCTACGCAGAGCCGCGACGCGGTTCTCCGGCTGATGGCGGAGCAGGGCATGATCACAAGGGCGCAGATGCGCGAAGCCCAGAGTGCTCCCCTCGAGTATGCCCCCGCCCCGGCTCCCGAAAACCCGGCGTACGAACCCTTTCTGGAGAGGGTGCGCCGCGAGGTCGAGAACCAGCTCGGGCCCGAAGCCTTCGGCCGCGGGGGGCTGAGGATCTACACGACGCTGCGGCCCGAGCTTCAGCGCGCGGCCGTCGAGGTCTCGGAGCAGACCCTCTTCGAGTCAACGGACCCCTCGGCGGCGGTAGTCACCGTCGAGCCCCAGACCGGGGCTATCCGGGCACTCGCCGGGCAGGAGGGAGGTTTCAACCTGGCGCTCGACGCCCGGCGGCAACCCGGCAGCTCCTTCAAGCCCTTCGTGCTCGCGGCGGCCTTGAAGCGGAACATCTCCCCCGAGAGCGTCTACACCTCTCACGACCTCAACATTCGCTTTCAGGATGAGTACTACGCCATCGAGAACTACGACTTTGTGGAGCGCGGGGAGATCTCGCTCTCCGAGGCCACGGCCGAGTCGGACAACACGGTCTTTGTCCAACTCGCCATGGATGTGGGCCTACAAAGGGTCGCGAAGACGGCCAGGGTCGTGGGGATCAAGAGCCCGGTCGAGCCTTACCCATCCACGGCGATAGGCGGTCTGGGGGTCGGCGTCAGTCCCCTGGAGATGGCCTCCGCTTACGCGACCTTCGCCGCCGGCGGCATCCGCCGCGACCCGTATGCCGTCGAGCGCGTAGAGCGGGTGAGCTACGGCGAGAGCGAGACCCTCTACGACCACCGGATCACCGGGCAACGCGTGATGACCGGAAACCAGGCCGCCACCCTTAACCAGGTCCTCCGCGGCGTGGTGGAGGACGGGACGGCGAGCATGTTCCACGATCTCGACAAGGAGATCGGGCGACCCTCCGCCGGCAAGACCGGCACCTCCAACAACTTCGCCGACGCCTGGTACATCGGCTACACGCCGAACCTGAGTACGGCCGTGTGGGTCGGCTATCCCGAGGGCCGGCGATCCATGGTGGGGGTCCACGGCCTCGAAGAGCCTAACGGCGAGACCCTGCCCATGGACATCTGGTCGGACTATATGTCCCGGGCTACCGAGGGAGAGCCACTCCTCAGCTTCCCTGCCGCC
>JALYGY010000137.1 GCA_030776865.1 Actinomycetota bacterium
GACATGGACAACCCTCTCGGGGGCGCCGTCGGCAACGCCCTCGAGGTGCGCGAGAGCGTGCGCTTCTTGAAGGGCGACGAGGTGCCGGAGGACCTCGCGCACGAGGCAAGGTACGTGGCGACCAGGCTCCTTGAGCTCAAGGGCATCCCAAGCCCGGAGGGTGCGGTCGAAGACGCCCTCTCCTCCGGGGCCGCCTACGAGAAGTTCGAGAGGTTCGTCCGGGCGCAGGGCGGCGACGCAACCGCTCTCGATAGATTGCCGGTCTCGGAGTATATAGGGGTGGTAACGGCGCCGCGCAGCGGGTACGTGGCGCGGTTCCACGCACGGGGCATCGGGCGGGCGGCGCTTGTCCTGGGCGCCGGGCGCGAGAGAAAGGGCGATGAGATAGACCCGGGCGCCGGCGTGGAGATGCTCGTAAAGGCGGGAGACAGCGTCGAGGAGGGTGAGCCGATCGCGCGGCTCTACGGCGGGCGCAACGCGGGGAGGGCCCAAGAGCTGGTGCAGGAGGCCCTTGTGCTCTCCGACGAGCCCGTGGAGCCCGCCCCTGGTATTCTGGACAGCCTGTAAACAAGGCATCAGGCTATGGGCTTCAGGCATCAGACCTTATACCTGAAACCTGATGCCTGAAGCCTGAAACCTAATACCGACCGAAGGGAGGAGCATACATGAGCCCAGTTCACGTGCGCGCGGAACCGGGAGATTTCGCCGAGAGCGTCCTCTTGCCGGGGGATCCCCGGCGGGCCAAGTACATCTCCGAGACCTTCTTCGAGAGCGCCAAGCTCGTAACCGAGGAGCGAGGGATGCTGGGTTACACCGGCACCTACAAGGGAGCGCCGGTCTCGGTGCAGGCGACGGGGATGGGATGCCCGAGCGCCGCGATCGTGACGGAGGAGCTGATCCAGCTCGGCGCGAGGAACCTCCTGCGCATCGGAACCTGCGGTGGATACAACCGGGACCTGCGTCTCGGGGACCTGGTCATCGCAACTGCCGCGACCCCCAACGACGGGACCGTCTCCTCGATCACGCGCGGCCTCCCCTACGCCCCGGCGGCCCACTTCGACATCGTCCACGCCGCCCACCACGCCGCCGAGAGCGCGGGGAGGCGAACCTTTGTCGGCCCCATAGTTAGCTCGGACCTCTTCTACGACCCGCAGGAGGAGCCGGCCAGGCTCTGGGGTGAGCTCGGGGTGCTCGCCGTCGAGATGGAGGCGGCGGCGATCTTCACGCTCTCCGCGATGCGCGGGGTGAGAGCGGGGTGCCTGCTGACGGTCTCCGACACCATAGGCGAGGAGATCGTGAGGATCAGCGACGAGGCCCTGCGAAACGCCGTTGACAACATGCTGGCCCTGGCGCTGGACACCCTTAACGCCTTAAACTAGAGATCCTTATGGGGGTGCGGCAAGGCGGGGAGAGGTACGGACTGGCTTCCGCTAGAGAATAGGAAACTGAAGGTTGACGATCCTCAACGAGTCGGGGGTATCGGACGTTCTCTCCCCGCTACACGCCGTGAATGGCCTGGCGGAGAGGCTCCCTGGCGTCTTCGTGGTCGTCGTCGGCACCCGGGCCGAGGCCCACATCGTCCAGTCCCTCCCCGCCGCGCCCTCCCCGACCCTCCCCCACCCCTTACGTACCAGTACGCGGGTGGCCTTCTTGGTCCTCGACCCTACCGAGACGCCGCAGCAGGGGCAGGTGGCCTCGCGGGTGATAGAGGCCGCCGCGGGCTCCCGCGGCACCGAGCTCGTGGTGCTCGTCGCGGGGCGCTCGGCGGAGCTGCTCGGGGTGGACGCCGGTTTCGAGGCCCGGCTCGTCGCCCGGCGCCTGGACCTACCCGCCGAGGCCGTGGACCCGGATGCCCCCTACGACGTCCCCGGCACCCTCTCCACCGACCTCGAGGACCGCACCCTGGCTGCGCTCGTCCATACCTGCCCGAAAAAGGACACGGCCGACCTGGTAGAGGGCCTATCTCCGCCGAAGCGGGGCGGCCTTCTCGGCAACTTTCTCGGCCGGGGTCGCGACGAGGCCCGCGGGGGCCGCAGCCGCCCCGTGGTACTCCTGAGCGCCCCCTATGTGCCCGGGACCGCGCGCGAGGTGTCCGAAGGGCTCGCCAGGGCGGGTGTGGAGGTGGTCGGGAGCGTGCCGGGGGAGAAGGCAAGAGAGCTACCGGCCCTGGGCGAGGGAACGGTGGTCGCGGTGACGGACCCAAACCTGACGGCGGCCGCCCGAGTCGCCGAGGAGCGTGGGACGAAGGTGGTCAGGACGCTCATGCCCATCGGGGTGGACGGTACTGCCCGCTTTATACAGGATGTGGCGGCGGAGGCCGGGGCGAGGGCGAACGAGCTGAGTAGGGCCCGGTCGACGTGGGAGGAACTCGAACCTCTTAGAAGCCGCATCCGGGGCAAGAGGATCTTCTTCGCCGGTGATACGGGCTTCGAGGTGCCGCTCGCCCGCTTTCTGGCCGACGCGGGGGCGGTGGTGCTCGAGGTCGGCGCGCCGAGGCTGGACAGGAGGTTCTTGGGGGTAGAGCTCCAGGCCCTTGGTCCCGACGTCGACGTGGTCCAGTCCCCGGACTGGCGGGGGCAGATCGGGCGCATAGACGCCGCCCGGCCGGACGTGGTGGTGGCGAGCTCGGGCCTCCACCTACCGCTCGTCGCCCGGGGCCACCTGTGCCGCTCCCCGCACGACTTTCTCGAGGCCGGCATCCACGGCTACGGGGGCGCCCGGCGCATCCTGGAGCTTCTGGTGCGCACTTTCGAGCGGGCCGAGGCCCTGGACTCCGTGAACCTGTGAGGCTCCTGCGCGGCGTCTACGAAGGGCCGGGGAACCACGGTATCCTGCGGGTGGCCGCGAGCATGCGGGGCGTGCACGCAGTGCTGCGGGCGCTGCCAGGCGAGGGGTACTTCCCGGCGCTCTACGGGGCTAGAGAGAGGACCGGCGCGACGGCGCCGGTGACGTTGAGCCCCCTGCGGGAGAGGCCAGAGGACTCGTGGGCCCCCGGGGATCTCTCCCGAGACCTCTCGAGCGCCGTCCGGCGGCACACGGGGGCGGAGGCTGTCATCTTCGCCCGCTCGGAGGCCGCGCTCCTCTCCGGTGAAGAGGTCCCGGAGAGCGCCCTCCCCGAAGCGGGAGGGTCAGGGCAACCCCCGAAGCTGGTGACGTGCGAGTGGGAGTCGCTGGGCGTTGGGGAGACGGAGGCCGCTGACCTCGCGCTGGAGGGGCTTGTCCGGGCTCACGCCCCCCGTAGACGCGAGGGGACCCCATCCCCCACGGTCAACCTCTTCGGGCCGCCGGTCTTCGGTCCCGGCGCGGCGGCGGAGTACGCTGAGGCCGAGCGGCTCCTGGCCCTCATCGGGGTCGGGGTGAACGCCCGGGTCCCGCTGGGGGCGAGCGTCGGGGATCTAGGCCTCCTCCCGCGGGCGTGGGCGAACGTGGTCCTGTACCGGGAGGTCGGGGAGTCGGCGACGCTCTACCTCCAGGACGCGTTCGGTATGCAGCGCGTGACGACGCCCATCGTCGGTGCCGCGGGGACGGGGGCGGCGCTCAGGAGCGTCGGCGAGCTGTGCCACGTGAGCCCGAAGAAGGTGCAGCAGGCGGTATGGGCGGAGCTGTCCCTGACGGCGAAGCTACCGTGGTACGCCCGCCTGGGCAGGCCGGAGACGTTCCGGGGGCGGCGGGTCGCCATCTTCGGGGACTTTACCTACTCCCTGGGACTCGGCTACGCCCTCGCCCGGGAGGTCGGGCTCGAGGTCGCCGCCTGCGGCACCTACCTGGGGCACCTCCAACGCGACTTTCTCTTTCACGCTCGTACCTTCACCGACGAGGCGTTCGTCGAGGACGACCCGGAGGGGGTCGCCGCCCGCATCGAGGCCGCTGAGCCGGACCTCGTTATCGGGACGTGCCTGGAAGAGAGGGTCGCCGACACTTTAGGCATCCCGTTTCTCCCGCTCTGTCCTCCGGCGGCCGAGCATCCCTTTGTGGGGCGGCCACTCATGGGCTACACGGGGTCGAGCGTCCTGGCCGACGCGCTCGATGGCGCTCTCCGTCGAACGGACGAGGAGCCGCCCATCTTGGAGGATAAGGGCAGGCCGTGGACCGACGAGGCGCTCGATGAACTCGCGCAGATACCGTCGTTCCTCAGGGGCCGGGCCCGGCGCCTCGCCGAAGAGCGCGCTCGCGAGCTGGGCTCGGACGCGGTGACGCGCCAGATCTTCCTGGAGTCCCGGCGCTAGAGAGCCGCTATAATCCCCCTCACGTTATGGGCATCAGGGACTTCATCCGGCACCTCAAGGAGCATCGACTGAGGCTCCAGAGGATCTCGGAGCTCTCGGAGCTCGAGCGGGAAGAGACCTTGCGCGAGGCCGAGACGATGGTAGGGATGGCCGAGGCGGCCATCAAGGAGCTCGAGTCGGTAATCATGAACCGGCGCGTCAACCTCCCCGAAGAACACGCCGTCCGCTTCGCCCAGGACGTCTTTCTCTACCTTCGCGACGAAGAAGAGAGGGTCAAAGAGCAGCTCCGAGCTCTGGTTTCCTAAGGGATTCCTCAATCGACGAGACGCTTGATGAGCACCGCGCGGGTCGGTGTGATCTCGTACTCGTCCAGAAACCGCTCCAGTATCCCCGCGAGATCGCTCATCCTGCGCTCCTTGAGCTCGGGGTGGGCGATCCTCACCTCGAAGGCCCATTCCGCGCGCCGGGACTCTATCTCGAGCAGGCCGCCCCTCGCAGAGAGTAGTATGTCGGTGAGGACGGCCTCCGCGGCGACGGCGAGGTCGTTGAGCCTCCCCCCGCCCAGCCCGGCCACGGCTCCCCTCCAGGTGATAAAGTGCCTGGCCTCCCCGGCGCGGGCGAGATCCGCCGGGACCTCTCTCCTGTCCTCAGCCGCTTCCACGCCGTAAGGGTACAACGAAAACCGCCTGGCACACCCTTCGTATAGACTCTGTGGTGTACGAAACCCCCCGGGCGTCGACAGGAGGTATCTAAAGCATTGAATTCTCGACTCAGACATCGCCTCGTTTTGCTGGTCGCTGTGCTCGCCGCGCTCCTGCTGGCCGGATGCTCCGAGGAGGAACCCGCCAACAGGGAGGAGAACGCGGACCAGCAAGCCGCGCAGGCGGCGCCGAGCATACCGGATGACGAGCCGGTCGCGGAGGTGGCCGCCGAGGTGGGCCCGAGCGTGGTACAGATCAACGTCGAGGTTGCGCAGACCACGCCCTACGGGACCCAGAGGGGCGAAGGGCTAGGCAGCGGCGTTATCTACCGCGAGGACGGCTACATCGTCACAAACGCCCACGTCGTCGGGGGCGCCAGCGAGATCAGCGTGTCCTTCGCCGACGGGACCACCGAGTCCGCCGAGGTCGTCGGCGCCGACCCGAACACCGAGATAGCCGTGGTCCGGGTAGATCGCAACGATCTCCCCGCCGCGGATTTCAACCCCGACGAGGATCTCGTCGTAGGCCAGCTCGCCGTGGCGATCGGCAGTCCTTCGGGGTTCGAGGCCACCGTGACGGCGGGCGTCGTCAGCGCCCTGGGCCGCGAGTTCCCCCCGGAGCTCACCGGCGGCGACCCGCAGGCCGCCCGCGCCCTCGTGGACCTCATACAGACGGACGCAGCGATCTCCCCGGGTAACTCCGGCGGCGCCCTCGTCAACCGCGACGGTGAGATCATCGGCATCAACGTCGCCTACCTTCCGCCGGCACAGACGGGCGCAGTGAACATCGGCTTCGCCGTCCCTTCGGACACCGCCGTCTCGGTGACCGACCAGCTCATCGAGACCGGCGAGGTCTCTAGCCCTTACCTCGGTGTGGGCCTGGCCGATTTGAGCCCCGAGGACGCGGAGCGATTCGGCCTCGAGGTGGAATCCGGCGCGATCGTCGAGACCGTCGAACCGGGGAGCGCAGCCGACGAGGCCGGCGTGCGCGCCGGGGATATTATCGTGGCCGTGGACGACACCCCCATCGAGAGCACTGGCGATCTGCTCGGCGCCCTGCGCGACTATCAACCCGGTGATACCACCCAGCTAACCGTCGTCCGCAACGGCGATGAACAAACCCTGGATGTGACGCTCGACGAACGCCCGCAATAGGAGGGAGGCACCATGCAGGGCACCTGGCCCCGCAGGATAAAGGAGACCTGCGCGATCATCGCCATCGGCGACGGCGCCATCGCGCTGGTCTCGCCCAGGGAGCACTCGCTCCTGTGGGTGCTCGGCCCCGAAGGGGCTCGCAAGGTCGCCCACTTCTTCGCCGAGCACCCGAACTTCATGCGCCTCATCGGCGCGGGCCAGATAGCCTTCGGCCTCTGGCTCGCTCTGCGCCAGTATCGCGAAGACTAACGGCCCCAAGCAGAACGGGTGCGTGAATCACGCCCCGCAGCGATAGAATAGCGTGCGTGGCCCACGCGCACGAACACCCCCACGAGAGAACCCGCGGCGAGAGCCGCCGGGCGCTGACGCTCGTGCTAGCCCTCACCGCCACCTTTACGGCGGCCGAGGTCGTCGGCGGCCTCCTCACCGGCAGCCTCGCCCTGCTCGCGGATGCGGGGCACATGCTCTCGGACAACCTCTCGCTCGGGATCGCCCTTCTCGCCGCCTGGCTCGCCGGGCGTCCCGCGACCCCCGAGAAGAGCTTCGGCTACAAGCGGGCCGAGATACTCGCCGCCCTTGCGAACGGGGTGACCCTGGTGGCCATCTCGATCT
Source organism: Actinomycetota bacterium (assembly GCA_030776865.1). Classification (GTDB taxonomy): domain Bacteria; phylum Actinomycetota; class Rubrobacteria; order Rubrobacterales; family Rubrobacteraceae; genus JALYGY01. The sequence continues at coordinate 6,694 of JALYGY010000137.1, forward strand.
GGATCTTCGTCGAGGCCTACTCACGTCTGCGGGAGCCGCCGGAGATCCTGGGCGGATGGATGCTCGCCGTCGCCGCCATCGGGCTCCTCGTCAACGCCGCAGGAGCTCTGATTCTCTCGCGCGCCGCGAGCGAGAGCCTGAACGTGCAGGGCGCCCTCCGGCACGTGGTCGCGGACGCTCTTGGCTCGGTCGGGGTGATGGTCGCCGCGCTCGTCGTCATCCTCACCGGCTGGCGCTACGCTGACCCCCTGGTCAGCGTAGCGATCGGGGCGCTGATCCTCGCGAGCTCCTGGTCGCTCCTCCGGGAGTCGACCAACATCCTCCTGGAAGCGACCCCCCGCGGTATAGACGCCGAGGAGGTGGGACGCAGGATGGCCGGCGCAGAGGGCGTGGTGGAGGTCCACGATCTCCACATCTGGACCATCACCTCCGGCTTCCCGGCCCTCTCCGCCCACGTCCTCGTTGGCCAGGGCGAGGACTGCCACGCCCGCCGCCGCTACCTCGAAGACCTACTCGCCCGCGAGTACGGCATCTCCCACACCACCCTCCAGGTCGACCACGTCGGCGACCACGAAGGCGAGATGCACGGCTCGCGTTTCCTCCCGCTCGGCCAGAAACCCCGCACCCGGTGAGGATGTGCTCGGTCCTCACCGAGTGCCGCGACGAGGGGTGCCGGGCCATCAAGGCGAGACCGACGAGCCGGGTAGCTGCCGCCGTCATCGTGGCGATCTAGCTCTCCCTGGCGTACCGGCGATCTTGTTCGCGAGGCAGGTTATTCTCTGAGCCTCCGGTTGGCGTTCCGCGAGACGGGTGCTACGATCCGAGAGGTAGCAGGCGAACAAGAGGTGGCGCAGAAGTTTGCAAAGTAAAAGGCACCCACAGAGCCGGCAGGTCGATTCGTCCGGGGGGGGCTCGAGGAGAGCCTACATCATCGTGGGTCTGATCGCGGCGGTCTTCCTTGCGGGCTTCGCCGCGCTGGTTATCGTGGACGCCCGCCAGAAAGCGGCGAGCGGTCCTCCGGGTGGGGTTCAGACCTACGACGTGGGGCCGGGAGGCGAGCACACCGACGGGGCAGTGGACTATGCTCAGAGTCCCCCGGCCGGGGGAGAGCACAACCCCATCTGGCAGAACTGCGGTTTCTACGACGAACCCATACGCAGCGAGACCGCCGTCCACTCCCTCGAGCACGGGGCGGTCTGGATCACCTACAACCCCGATCTCCCCCAGGACGAGGTAGAACGCCTGCGCGACCTCGCCCAGAGCGAGGACTACGTGCTTGTCAGTCCCTACCCGGACCTTGACTCCCCGGTGGTGGCCTCCGCGTGGGGTAAACAGCTGAACCTGAAGAGTGCAGAGGACCCCGATCTGGAACGGTTTATCGGAGCCTACAGCCAGGGCCCGCAGACCCCCGAGCCCGGAGCCGCCTGCACCGGCGGCATCGGAAACCCGGTCTAAGACCCACAAACGTCCGTTCTCTGGCGACGAACGCGGCCTGCTCCGGGGTCCTCCGGAGAGAGGCGTTCTCTAGGGCTCGCCCTGGCCCGGTGGGAGGACCATTCTGCTTAGGAGGCGCTCCAGCTCCGCCTCCGGGTCGTCGGTTAGGCCCGTGTGCACGGGCGAAGGTTGCACCACGGTGCTTCTCGGCGCGACCAACCACCCGAAGCGTTCCCCCAGCGGTAGACGTCCCACCGCCCCCGCCTCCGGGCCGCCCGCGCACACCGCGCGGACGGCCTTCAGATGGGCTCGCAAGGCCTCGAGGTCTGCGTGGGGGTCAAGGGCCTTCAGGCGGGCAGGGTCAAGGTGCACCCGCGCTCCCAGGAACCTCTCCGCGCGGCAGTAGAGCACCACACCCGCGTTGATGAACTCCCCGCGGTCGACGCGCGGGACCACCCTCAAGACGGCGTACTCAAACGGCTTATCCACAGGTCTCCTCCAGGGCTCGAACCCACCCGCGCGGCTCCTCGAGGCGGCTCGCGAGGAACTCCACGTAGGCGGCACGCACGGATGCGGTGTCAGCGAGCCCGGGCTCGTCTCGCAACCACTCCTCGGGGACGAGGTCCACGATCTCGCGCAGAACCCCACCCGCGAGCCGGGGGGTCAGCGCGGCGTCGGCCTCGGGGATGGCTCCGGCGAAGGGAAGCAACACGTGGTCGCTGGCCGCGAACGGGCGCTTGCTCGCCGCTCTCCAGTCCCTCCAGGCGTGATGGAAGTACAGCGAGGCCCCGTGGTCTATAAGCCACAACCGCCCGTGCCACGTAAGGAGGTTAGGGTTGCGCGGGGTGCGGTCCACGTTGGTCACGAAGGCGTCGAACCACAGGATGCGGGAGGCGAGTTCCGGTCCGGGCGGCTCCACGAGGGGATCGAAGCCCAGAGAGCCAGGCAGATAGTCGAGGGCCAGGTTCAGCCCGGCGCTCGCCCGGATGAGGTCCTGTATCTCCACGTCGGGCTCCGCGCGGGCGAGCTCGGGGTCGAGGTTCACCAGCACGATCTCGGGCACGAGGAGTCCTAGGGTACGCGCGATCTCGCCCGCCACTATCTCAGCTATGAGCGCCTTGGGCCCCTGGCCGGCGCCCCGAAACTTGAGGACGTAGGTCCCGAGGTCGTCGGCCTCGACGACGGCCGGCAACGACCCACCCTCCCGCAGGGGCGTCACGTAGCGCGTGGCCTCGACCGTCCTGAGCAAGACGACCTCAGTCGCGCCGGACTACGCCCTGACGCCAAGCGTAGACGGCGGCCTGGGTCCGGTCGGCGAGGTGCAGCTTACCGAGTATGTTCGACACGTGGCTCTTGACCGTCTTCTCGCTGACGTAGAGGCGACCGGCGATCTCCGCGTTGTTCAGCCCGGCGGCGATCAGCTTCAGCACCTCGAGCTCCCGGTCGGAGAGCTCGCGGAACGCGTTGGGCTCGCCGCGGCGGGCGCCGTGCAGCTCGCGCACCACCCTCGCGGCCACGCGCGGGTGCAGCACGGCCTCCCTGGCTGCGGCCTTGCGGACGGCGTCGGCCAGCTCCGCGGGTCCGACCTCCTTGAGTACGTAGGAGAGGGCGCCGGCGCGGATGGCGGGGAAGACGTGCTCGTCGTCGTGGTAGGAGGTCAGCATCACCACGTTCGTGCGCGGAGACTGGGTGGTGAGGCGGCGGGTCGCTTCGACGCCGTCCATGCTCGGCATGATCAGGTCCATCAGCGCCACGTCCGGCGCGTGCTCGGCGGCGAGGCGCACGGCCTCCTCACCGCTCACCGCTTCGGCGACCACGCTGATGTCCGGTTGCGTCTCCAGGAATGCCCTCACCCCCCGGCGCACCATCTCGTGGTCGTCCACCAGCAGGACGGTTACGGGATCGCTCATGGTCTCTTGTCCTTTGACGAATCCTCCAGCGGGCAGACGCAGGTGATCCTGGTCCCTTTGCCCGGCGCGCTCTCGACCTCCACACGCCCGCCGAGCTTCTCCAGCCGTTCGCGCATGCTCTGAAGACCGAATCCCTCACCCAGGCCCTTTGCGGGGTCGAACCCGCGGCCGTCGTCGGCGACGCGGAGCATCAAAGTGTCGGGGGCGTAGATGAGATCCACCTCCACGTTCCCGGCGTCGCTGTGCTTGGCCACGTTCGCCAGGGCCTCCTGTGCTACGCGGAAGAGCGTCTGTTCCACCTCCAGCGGGACCTCCCGTTCGCCCCTTGCATGGACCTCGGCTGGGATCTCGGCCCTCCGCGACCAGTCCTCCACGTAGTCGCGCAGCGCTGATGAGAGCCCCTTGCCTTCGAGCGCAGCGGGCCGCAGCTCCCGGATCAGGACGTTCAACTCTCTCTGCGCCTGGAGCGCCAGCTCCTCTGCCTGCGTCAGGTGAACCTCGGCTGCCCTCGTGTCCTCGATCAGGGCCCGGGCGGCCGCGATCTGGAAGGAGGTCGCGAAAACCTGTTGCTTGACCGAGTCGTGCAGATCGCGCGCGAAGCGGTTGCGCGTCTCGAGGGTCGCGAGCTCCTGGCGGGCCTGAATCAGTCCCTCGAGCTGCGCGGCCATCTGGTTGAGCTCGCGCGAGAGCTGCCCGATCTCGTCCTTCGACCTCTCCTTCACCGCCACGCTGAAGTCGCCCCGGCTCCACGCCTGCGCCGCGCGGGCCAGCCTCTGGAGGCGCCGGGTCATCCCCCAGGCGGTCAGGAAACCGAAGACCATGCCCAGAACGGCGGCGGGGATGGTCAGCGCCAGCGCACCCACAGCGACAAAGGCCAAGAGGGGGCCGGTAAGGTTGGGCAGCTGGATAACGACCAGGACCGCGCCGAGGACCCGTCCATCGCCCTCGACCGGGGCCACCGCGAGCATCTGCCCTCTGCCGGGCGAATACGCGCCGAGGCTCCACGGATCCTCCTCCCCCTCGAGCGCTGCCCTCAGGAGCGGCCCGAGACCGGGGAAACGCTCGGGATCGAAGCGCTCTCCTTCGGAGAACCCGCCTGTCCGGCGGCTGGAGACGAGCAACTGCCGCTCCTCGTCGACCACGAGCAGGTAACCATCGTCCGCGCCGAGGGTAAAGTCCATACCGCCCTCACCGTCCGCCATCCGGACGTTCGTCTCTCTGGTGAACGGACCTATCTCTTCGCGCAAGCTCTCAACGTCCGGCGGGCTCTGGGTGAGTCCGAACTCCAGACGCGGTGCGATCTCATCCCCTACGTACCGTGCGGCGAGGCTCGGAATGACCGGCGAGATCAGGAAGGCGATCAGGACCGAAACCAGGATCAACTCGGCGACGAGCAACGCCAGCACGGTCACCAGCGTGTAGCTGAGCGCCAGCTTCCACCGCAACCGCCGCAGCGAGAAGATCCCAGGCTTCATGGATGGCCGTCCCGTCTCACTTCTCGAAGTTTAGTCCGAGGCCAAGCGAACCGCATCGGAC